>DAOUWY010000080.1 GCA_030666885.1 Methanosarcinales archaeon | reverse complement strand
TCTATGGACGTACACAAAAAAGTCTTTGGCCGATAATAATGCGATATTCTCCTTAATATTGATCACTTTACCTTCATATTCCCTGTTATCGACTGCCCACAAGACTTTTACCCGGTCTCCAATCTGTATTTTATTTCCATTCTTATCTTGCATATAACTCACCAACAAAACATTCACAGGCAAATTTTTTTAAATTTTTGTAGATTTGTACTCATTAATCAGAATACAATCAAATCTATTTATACTTTACTATGAATCGACAGATTTAAACATCTCTGGTTTTTATTTACACGCACCAACCATCCACTGGAATTGAAATTGTTCTATGCCATGGTACGGGGGCCGGTAGAACTGTCCAATGAATAGCCCCATTTTGCACTCAGAGACCACAGGATTAAGCTGATAGGTTCCGGGCACTGCTCCCCATGCATCCGAGGAATCACAAAAGCGCCTGCCAGCCCCCACACCTTTGAAAGTCACGTCTGACTATTGTGAAATTATTGAATTGAATATTAATAAATTACAGAGTTGTGTTTTCGAAAGATAGGGAGTCACTCAATTAAAAGAATTCTGCAAATAAATGTACGTAGATATTCACACAAATTACCATAATCCAGGATTATCTGGGAAATGGAAAAACTTTATAAATATAGACATTGAATATATTATAATCCTTATGCTGTATGGCACAAGAACGTTTAATGGTAATATATCCGGAGGGGGATATGGAAAAAGATGACAATACCTGGCTCAGTGCCGAGGTTGATAAATGGGAGAAACAGGGTATTATTGATGAATACCAGGCACGCAAAATCCTTTCAATGTACGGGCTTGCAGAGGTACCATCCGAACCAGGACCGGATCTCGGTGAACCGGAAGCAGTGATAAAAGAAGAAGGGGCCTCGCGTATAATCACGATAGTATCAATGCTTGGTGCAATCCTTGTAGGAATAGGGGTGATACTCTTTGTTGCCTCAAACTGGAGCAGGATTCCTCATTTCCTCAAGCTGGTACTCTTATTCGGTACAACGTTTGTGACATATTTTATCGGCTGGAAATTTAAGTTTGAAACACAATCTCATCCCAGAGTCGGGGAAGCGTTGCTTTTCCTGGCGTCGGTATTTGTTGGTGCAACGATATTTCTGACAGCACAGATATTTAATGTAAACACAGGTGCCCATTGGCTGGTTCTGCTATGGTTTGTAGCCATATCTCCCATGGGATATGCCTTCAATTCGAAATATATTCTAGGGCTTGATATTTTCACTTTTGCCCTCTGGATGATCCTGTATGTGACAGGTACCAGGGGTCTGGCCCTGAGCAATTTTGAGGTGTTCATGCTGTATCTGCTCTTCGGTATAAGTCTGTATGGTCTGGGGCAGTTGCATATCACGCTGGACAAATACTCTCACTTTCGGATTCCATACCAGACTGTGGGGTTGTTCTTTATCCTGGCCTCGTATTTCTTTTTCAGTCTGGAAAGCCCGTATGAGCGATATTTCATGGAAATTACCACAACCAGTGTTACAATTAAGTTGCTGTTTATTGTATTTGCTGTAACGTCTCTGGTTTCCATTATTGGCAGTGCCACGAAATATGAAAAGTACAGGACTGTCAGGCATGAGTTTTTTGCACTACTGCTGGCTTTCGTGGGATGGATTGGCATCTGGTTATTGACATTTTTCAGTGAATCGCTGACTGTAACCAGAATCCAGTATGGGTACAGCTACACCACATTAGATCCAGGTGTGGCTACAATTTTGTTTGTCGTATTCAATTTGATGCTGTTCGTCCTGTCCATCGGGAGCATCCTGATTGGATATTATAAGGCCGTTGTGCCTTTTGTGAATCTCGGCATGTTCTTTTTCGTGGTTGGAGTCCTGCATCTGTACTTTACGACGCTGTATGAGCTTTTGCCAAAATCGCTGGCATTCATTGCCGGAGGGGTTATTCTCATAGGGTGTGGTTTGTACCTGGAAAAGAAACGGCGGGAACTTATTAAGGGTATGGAGGCTTATCAACACAAGGAGGGATATCGGCATGGATAGGAAGCAGTTCTTGCTTTTGATGCTTATTCCGATGGTTGTCATCCTGGCATTTTTAGGTGTTAAATTGTTCACAGTAAGCATGGGGGAAGAGATTTTGCTAAAAACTGCGCCTGTTGATCCCAGAGACCTTTTCAGGGGAGATTATGTGTGGCTGAGTTATGAAATTTCAATGATTGATTTAGATAATGTGCCTTATGATCGTGATTTTGCAACAGGTGATACCATTTATGCGGCATTATCCAAAAAAGAGAAGTTCTGGACAGTTGATTCGGTAAGTCATTCCAGGCCCCGTCTAGCTGAAAACCAGGTGTGTATGAGGGGAATTGTGACAGCTTCACATCAAATCGGCAGTAGAGTGGGAGTTGAGTGGGGAATTGAGAGCTATTTTGTGCCTGAAGGGGAGGGAAGGGAGATTGAAAGAGAGAGAAATGCCGGAAATACATCTGTTATTGTCTCTGTGGATTCTACCTGCTCTTCAGTCTTAAAGGAGCTTCTGATAGATGATGAACCTGTGGTTTTTGAATGATATGGCAGTTATCCTCTGGGATAATTGGCTCTTTGCTGTTTTTTATTGGTAAATCAATTTTTTTTTGTTTTTTCAGATCCAGACCATTGTTTTTCTCAATTCATATATGGTGTGTAACAATATATACAATAACTTCGTTATCTATTAACACCAATATAGAGATGAGATTCAAAACACTGTACGCATTAGAACTGATTAATATCTTCATAGAATATATCTTAAATTTTTACTATTGTTCAGAATAGTTTAAAAAATATTGAGGTGCAATCCAACGGTTTATTTATACTATAGGCAGAGAATCAGGATGCTTCAATAACCCTTTTATATTATGAAACGATTCTATACGTGAGGTTTTTAATATGGAAGAACTTAAAATGAGGGATCGGGTTCTATATTACTGAATCGATCCGTGATAAGCGCGTAACTATTTTCGATACCACACTGCGTGATGGTGAACAAACCCCCGGCGTATCTCTTACCTTTGAACAGAAAAAAGAGATTGCTTCCCAACTCGACAAGCTTGGCATTGATATACTTGAAGCCGGTTTTCCCATGTCTTCGCAAGGGGAGAAGCAAAACGTAGGCGAGATCGCTAAAATGGGTCTCAGGCTGGATGTATGCGGACTCTCAAGGTCAGTATTTTCCGATATTGACTCATGCCTGGAATGCGAAGTGGATATGGTGCATACTTTTATACCCACATCTGATGTGCAGCGCATCCATACCATCAAAAAGAGCAGGGAAGAGGTACTGGACATGGCCATCAGGGCTGTGGACCATATCAAGGACCACGGTGTAAAATGCATGTTCAGCCCTATGGACGCCACCAGGACGGATTTTGATTACCTGTTACAGATCAGCAAGGCAGTCCAGGAAGCGGGATGCGACGTTATTAATATCCCTGACACGGTCGGCGTATTCGTGCCATCTGCCATGAAAGCTTTGATAGCAGATATCAAAAAGGATATCACTATTCCCATTGATGTTCACTGCCACAATGACTTCGGGCTTGCAGTTGCCAACAGCCTGGCAGCAGTAGAGGGAGGTGGCAGGCAGGTACAGGTCACCATAAACGGCCTGGGCGAGCGGGCCGGCAATGCCGACCTTGCAGAGACCGTAATGAGCCTGCACAGTATCTATGGGGTAAAGACCAATATCAAGAGCGAGTACCTTGTGGAAACTGCACATATGGTGGAGCGGTATACTGGCGTAAGGATACCTCCGACAATGCCTATTGTTGGCGATAATGCATTCGCACACGAGAGCGGGATACATACCCATGGCGTGCTTACCAGGACAGATACCTTCGAGCCCGGCATTATGACACCTGAGATGGTAGGTCATAAACGGCGCATCGTGATGGGTAAACATGCAGGCAGGCATGCGGTCGTAAAGACACTGGAGGATGCAGGTCTTGAACCTGACAATGACCAGTTGAACGAGATCATGTCCAGGATGAAGGACATTAGCAACAAGGGCAAATCCATCACAGATGCAGACCTGTTCGCCATTGCTGAAGCGATTATGGGCAAAGTGAAGAAATCCGAACGTCCCATAGACCTGATCGAAGTCTCTGTAATGACAGGAAATATCATCACACCAACGGCTTCTGTAAAGGCCATGGTGCGGGGTGAAGAAAAGGTAGGAGCCAGTATTGGTGTTGGCCCGGTGGATGCGGCACTGAACGCTGTCCAGAGTATCATTAATGGCCAGAGGACAATGAAATTGAGGGATTTCAAGATCGAGGCTATTTCAGGTGGTTCGGATGCACTTGCCGAAGTTATCATCGGAGTTGAGGATGACAGGGGGCGGATTATGACTGCCAGGGCTGCCAATGAGGATATTGTAATGGCATCGGTTGAGGCTCTTGTGACAGCTATGAACCGTATTCTTATGATAAAGTAGGAAATATGAACAGACCGGCTGCATATATTCTTGACCTGGATGGTGTGGTCTATCGCGGGATAACAGTCATACCAGGGGCTTGTGAATCTATTGACAGATTGAGGAGTTCGGGCTCCCGGGTGGTATTCCTTACCAATAATGCCACCCGCACCAGGGCGGCTACAGCCCGGCGGCTAGTGGATATGGGAATTCCTTGTAGTGCAGGTGATGTGATATCTTCTGCCTATGCCACATCAGTCTACATTAAAGAGAAGTATGGCAGCAGTACTATCTATCCGGTGGGGGAGCAGGGGTTGGTTGAAGAACTTAAAATGGCAGGTCATACAATCAACAGGCTGGATGCAGATTATGTGGTGGCTGGCCTTGACAGGGAATTTACGTATGAGAAGCTTGCCCGGGCCCTGGACCTGATTATGAACGGGGCAGGGTTCATTGCGACCAATAACGATGCTATGCTGCCTACTGAATACGGTTTCCTGCCAGGAGCCGGGAGTATGATAGCTGCCATACAGGCTGCTTCGGATGTAGTACCTGATGTGATTGGTAAGCCAAATAAGCCGATCATGGATGTGCTGCTAATGGAGTACGGTCTGAAAAGTAAAGAGTGTGTTATGGTGGGGGATAGGCTGGAGACCGACATCCTGGCAGGTATCAGGGCCGGGATGCGGACTGTACTTGTGCTTACGGGGGCATCAGGTATAGAGGATATTGAATCTTCAGGTATACGGCCTGATAGTGTTATTGATAGTATCGCCAATTTGGAATAGGGCTTTATTAGTGATTCGTCCGTTCATTGAATTATTCCTCCTGTCAAGATGAACACCGAAGATTTTATGTGCCATTATAACCTTCAAGCGTCCACTTTTATATGACAAAACAGCGCCTTGGTGGCTCAGCCCGGCAGAGCGAGTGATTTGTAATCACTAGGTCGGGGGTTCAAATCCCCCCCGAGGCTTCAATTGGTTTTATATTATTCCTGCTATTTAATAGGATAATAGTGGGCAATGTCCTGAAATAGGATACTTAATATAGTTTAAATAAGTGACTTTTTACTGTATGCATTTACAATCATAGCGGGAGTTGCTACTTATATTATTAGTTTTATGGGTAATTCTTTACCCATATTATCCAATTTTAGGGGTAATACCTTATCCATATCATACAAACTAACATCTCACAACAAATATCTCACCACATTAACCAAACACCTGTACATCATCCGAAAATCTGAAAGTATATCCTTTAGGGTCCCAAGTCCAAACCAATCACAAAACAATTATTTAACCTATAAAATATACATAAATATACGATTCGTTTTTTTGGATCAGGAGGAGACTAAATGGGAAAATACTCAATCGATGAATTTATTGATTCGACAGGACAGCGTGATCTACAAGAGGGCACATTCGAACTGGAACGGGACCGGTTGCTTGAGATAAATCTTGAAGGCAAAATATGGACCAAAATGGGATCAATGGTGGCTTATCTGGGAGATATCAAATTCACCAGGGAAGGAGTAATGGAACACGGAATTGGCAAAATGCTGAAAAAGGCCGTTACAGGGGAAGGCGTAAGTCTTACAAAAGCAGAAGGTACAGGCAAATTATACTTAGCAGATAGTGGTAAGAAGATATCGGTCATCAACCTGGACAACCAGTCCATATTTGTCAATGGCAACGACCTGCTGGCATTTGAGGAGTCAATCACGTGGGACATAAAAATGCTAAAAAAAGTTGCAGGATTAATGGCAGGCGGGCTTTTCAATGTAAAACTCGAAGGAACAGGCATGATTGCCATAACCACACACTACGACCCACTGACACTCAAAGTAACACCTGAAAACACTGTATTTACTGATCCCAATGCCACAGTGGCATGGTCGGGCAATCTTCAACCTGACCTGAAAACCGATGTTTCACTAAAGACTTTTGTAGGACGCAGCAGTGGTGAGTCATTACAGATGGCCTTCAAAGGAGTTGGTTTCGTGGTTATCCAGCCTTATGAGGAAGTATATTTCCAGCAGACAGCATAAGTAAATAAGATATTTATCTGCCGACACAATGCCAAAATCCAGTTATACAGCGAATAGTTCAGTTACCGATAGGAAGTGAAATTTGTGGGTTTATGGGATAGACAAATAGATTGGAAAGAAAGGGATGAGGGTACTGGAAAATACAAAGGTGGTTCAGTACATAAAGAAAAGAAATCCAAATACAAAATTAGTATATATTCAAGAATAATATATAAAATAAACATGTTAAGAATTCATACTAAACAAAGGATTATGAATAGAAAAAATCTTAAAAGGTAAGATGACAACGATAAGATAACCATTCCAGACTATCTTTAGTAACTTATTAATCTATCAAATTACAATTAAGAAGTTAGTGATCACTCATGCGAAATGATAGATTTACCATAAAGGCACGGGATGTATTTGCTGATGCCGAGAATATCACACAGGATAATAACCAGCAGCAGCTTGATGTGGAACATCTCCTTCTAGCGCTCATAAACCAAAATGAAGGGCTTACACTCCAGATACTTCAACGATTGGGTGCCAATGTACCCGGAATAATCTCTCACCTGGAAGAAGAAATTGGCAAACTCCCAAAAGTAGGAGGTGCCAGCCAGCTATACATGTCCCCGCGTGTCAATACTATTATTGATGCAGCATTCGAAGAAATGAAGCAGCTTAAGGATGAATTCCTGAGTACTGAACATCTGCTGCTGGCCATTGCTGATGAGAAAGGGGGCATATCTTCACAGATTCTTAAAGACAATGGGGCATCAAAAGACATTATTCTGAAAGCCCTCAGGGAGGTAAGGGGTTCATCCAGGGTCACGGACCAGAATCCGGAGGATAAATACCAGGCGCTGGAAAAATACGGTCGTGACCTCACAGAAGAAGCAGCACGGGGAAAGCTGGATCCTGTGATTGGTCGGGATAACGAAATTCGCAGGGTTCTCCAGGTACTTTCCCGCAGGACAAAGAACAACCCTGTGTTAATAGGGGAACCCGGTGTGGGAAAAACCGCAATTGCCGAGGGGTTGGCCCTTCGTATATTTGGTGGGGATGTGCCTGACACCATCAGGGACAAGCAAGTCGTGGCCCTTGATATGGGCGCACTTGTAGCAGGTGCCAAGTTTCGGGGTGAGTTCGAAGAACGCCTGAAGGCGGTAATCAAAGAGGTGCAGGATTC
>DAOUWY010000147.1 GCA_030666885.1 Methanosarcinales archaeon | reverse complement strand
TATCAGAGAAGGTTTCAATTAATGTCTCATCGCCCCCGGCTGCTAAGACTGTTCCTGAACCAGCGGTTCATTACCAGGCAGTAGAAAGTCCGGGATCGGGACTGCCAGTATTCGAGGCAGCATTTACCATATTAGTCATACTTCTTCTCGGGGTTTTAATCAGGAAGATCGAATGAATATTTCAATTGAGTGAATCTGTTACTTCAACTTTTCTTCCTGCTAAACACACTGGGTAGCCGGAAGTGATGTTTCTCATCATTAAGCAAGCGCCTCTCGCTGCGGTGGCCATGATACACTAATCCCAGTATAACGATCAGGCAGATAATTAAAGCTAATGATAAAGCTCCTCCCCCGCCCGAACTGCCAGGACTGTCATCACCAAACAGGAATCCTGTGATCTCACTCATTCTCTCTTTTACAGAACTGCTCGTATCACCTGAATATTCCATACCGTCTGCTCCTGCTTCACCACTGTCACCGGTGCCATCTCCGGATCCAATACCACCACTGGATCCACCCCCGGTACCACCACCATATCCGGGACCGTAGCCAAAAAAGGTCTCGTTCGTGACCACTTCGATCTCTATTGTCATATTGTTATTCGCTTTATCTACATCGCCATCCAGGTTCACATTACCTGTAAGGGAATATGTCCCTATTTTATCCGGAGTCCAGTTAAAACATACCGATGTGTTATTAATGTCATTATTGTTGTCATTGTCAGTATTATCATTATTTTGCAGCGAGGTAGTAGTATTATTCTCCAGCCTGTTATTGATCATCAGGCCCACATCAAAGGATCTGTTCGTCCAGGACCCGATGTTTTCAATATGCACCGTTATATTGATGTTCATTCCAACACGGTTCACGTACTGTGCATCAATTGCTGTTACAGCAAGGTCGGGTTTATGATCCCCAACTGTAACATCCACAGATTTAAAATTATTCGGCGGGCCTGACTCTGACTCGGTCACAACATCACCAGGTGGTCCGGGATCAACCTCTACATCCAGATGATAATCCCCGGTTTTGCCCGGTGTCCAGTTAAAAGAAACATTCATTGCATTACCCACATCCAGTGAAGAAACTGTTATTTTATCGATCAGTTCACCTTCAATCACTTCACGATTATGCGTAAGTACCACACTGAAACTTTCATTTACATCCGATTCACCAATATTATTGATTTGTGCAGTTATGACCGCCGTTTTCCCGACATTTATCTCATCCGGCACATATATTTTTTCCACGGTAAGATCAGGCAAGGTGTTAGAACCGAATGCGTACACCCGTGTGCCTCCTGTAGTATACACTTTACCATTAGCAATGGCAACTGTTCCCCCGCCTGAATCTGTATGCCATATCTCATCTCCGGTTAATGCATCAAGACACCATAATTGATTGTAACCTGGTATCATGCCAGTTCCACCCCCCAACTTACCAACAAAGACCTTTCCATCTTTGGATACTCTTGGGGAATTCGTCCAGCTTCCAAGTCCATGTTCGATTTCCGTCCATACCGTTTCGCCGTTCTTCGCATTGAAACAGGATATGATACCATCCGATGCCACATATATATAACTTAGTGAATCGGAAACACGATATATCGCCGGTGTTGAATCAGTATCTCCCGGACTGCTCGTCCATATCTGAGTTCCATTACCCGCATCAAGTGCATAAAATTTACCACCATATGTAGAAAAATATACGATTCCGTCTACGACCGTAAACGAGCCGCATACCGGACCCACGGTTGTATTCCAGAACCCATAACCATCATCCATGTCTACTGCATATGCTTTAGGTTCAACACCAACACCAGACCAATCACCAAAAAATACCCTGCCATATGCTACAGCAGGCGAGGATTGTGCTTTGCCATTTATTGTAAAATTCCATTTCTCTGTACCATTATTTGCATAAAGGCAGTAATAATGCCCACCATCCCAGCTTCCGACATATACTTTTCCGCTGGCTACTACTGGTCCGCCGTTGACAGACCCGCCTCCGTCAGGGAAGACGAAATCCCAGAGGATGGGGCCTGTATATTCTTTCGTTGCATCTATACAATATACACTTCTTCCGGATGATATGTATATCTTACCATTGTTATAAGCAGGTGTTAACCAGGACCCGTATTTTCTTGGACCTATACCGGTGCCCCACAACACCTCCCCGTCGGACTCGTTCAGGGCTACAAGATATGTATAATCCGAATACATCCCCTTCCATCCTACACAGTACACGAACACCTTTTTGTCAGCTACAATAAGTGATGAAGAGGGTTCTGCACCGATATCGTCACTTGCCCATGCCATCTCATTAGTATCTGGTCCGTCTGACAGCGAATAACCGCCATTACTGTTGAACTCGCTCCATTCAGTAGCTGATTTCTTGTTATAGACGTACAACCGGCCAGACCAATCTTCCTCTGTGACAACACCACAACGGGCGATCACCTTGATAATATATTTACCGTCAATCACATCGTTTGTATCCCATTCATAACATCCGCTGTTCGTAGTATTCTCTTCAATGACATTCCAGCTGTATCCATTATTTGGACTGTAAAGCAGATCTATTGAGATCGGATCTTCGTATGTTGCATTCCAGGTAATATCCTGCATACCAGCCAGGATCTCACCGCCGAGAGGGAAAAGCAGTTCCAGGTCAATCCGGTTTGCCGCGGTTATTATCGTACTCAGGTTGTTGTTTGTTTCGTTAGTTTCATCTATAGCATTGTCCGGATCAAGCATAATAGTAAGATTGTACATTCCGGAATGTGCCGGAGTCCATTCAAATTCTATTGTACCGTTATATGTATCAAGGTCCACCCCTGTACCTATGCATGTATCATTTGCAAACAGGCTGGCGTTAAATCCTTCTGTCGTACCGTTTAATGTTATTATTACCCTGTTCGTTTCATTTAAAAATATAAGATCCGGTGTTATCAGTACCGGGACGAGATCAGGAAGTACCACCTCAAATTCTTGGGTTATATTGTTATTGGCCTCATTAGTTTCTGTTATATTATTACCAGGATCGATCGATGCCAGGAGAGTACAGTTACCGAGCCTTACAGGCTTCCAAGGTACTGTAACATTGAGATCACCATAACAGGTAATGTCGGACGTCCTGCCCACTTCAGACCCATTCTCTATTAATGACAGATCAAAGCATTCGGCAGTGCCCTTTATTGGAACAATTATCAAATTGGTTGCATTCACATAGACCGGACATGGTATTATAGCTATAGGAACCAGGTCGGGGTAGACCACATTTACCTGCCTCGTTATAGTATTGTTAGTCTCTATGCGCTCCTTTACTTTGTTACCGTCATCCACTATAAGTTCAAGTGAATATCCTCTTTTATATCCAGGCCGCCAGCCATATGATAGTTCTATAGAGTCATCGATCCCTTCGATCATCCACTCGTTGAGGATTTCACCATCTGCTTTAAGCGTTACATTGAAACTCTCATCGGTCCTGCCCCTGATCAATACTGTTACATTATTGGTTGCATTCACATAAACTTCAGGTGGCGGGACTATAGCATCGACAGCATCGGGATACAGATCAGGATAGACTACAGTCACCTTACGCGTTATCTGGTTATTATTTTCCCAGCGTTCATTAATCCTGTTACCTGTATCGGCTTCTATCGTAAGATCGTGGGTACCTGTGCTGTTGTGCTTCCACTTGAATGCGACCGGGGTTGTTGAATCAAACCATACGGACTTTACACTCTTGTTATCAACAGGTATTCCACCATAAGACAGTTCAACATCAAATAACCCCCCGTTGCTTCTTATTTTTGTGGAGACCGTATAGGTAGTATTGACACATACTTCATCTTCAATATCGATTTTATATGTGCCTAACATAATATCGGGAAGTGGTGGTTCCTCCCTCAGGGTCTTTATCATTACAGGATAGGGCACACCTGCCAGTGCCTGTACCGGGAATATGGTCATCCTGGGAGGAAAGAAAGTAAAATTCGTGGTATAATTGAACGATCCGTCATCCTGCTGCAGATCCAGCAGGTAGTCGATAAGGTTATTATTATTCCTGGTGAGATAGTCCGGGTTTTCCCCGGCTGCTGTTATCGCCATAATTACATAGGATGTGGTAATAGCATCTGAAAAGCCTCCGTCCTCCTCCTGCATATTCTTAGTATAGTTCAATGCTTTATCTATTACCTCCTTATCATCATCCCCGGCGGCAACAAGTGCCTGGATCACTAAAGAGGTTACCTTGATATCACTATCTTCTGAAAATGAACTCCATCCGCCGTCTTCGTTCTGTCTGTCCCTTATATAATTTGCTGCGCTTGATACCATTTTACGATTATCTGCTCCGCATGCGGTAAGGGCAAGGATCGCAAGTGCATCATCCTCCACAATATCCGGATCCTGGAACTGGTTGCCATCATAGTATGATTCAAGCATTACAAGATAATTCACACCACCATAATCCGTAGGGTCTTCTCCGACTGCACTTATTACAAGGATCATCCATGCAAAGTCATCAACATTGTCAAGACCGTCAGGATTGGTCCATGACGGCATTCCGAGGATAGAATTTTCAGGATCGTTTTGTAGGTATTCGATGAGTGACTGCTGATGCGGTTTCCATCTTCCGGCTGCAGGGTCTTCACCACATGCAGTAACAGACAAAGCAGCCCATGCAGAATTTGAAACTCCACTTATACTGCCGGTCGGAGATTGTGATTCGTTCAAGAAATCGAGCGCTGGTCTGATCTCACCTGTATAATTGAACTCTGGCAATAATACCTCAACATTTGTGGAGAATACATTATTTACCATATCTTTTTCAGGTATGTCAGAGCAAGTGCCAGGCTGCACATCAATTTTCAAAACGTATGATCCCGCTAATTCAGGTACCCATGAAAAACGTATTGTCGTTTTTTGTTCGCGGCCCATTGTGATGTTCTTGGCAGCAATAGCGACATCGTTTGCCGTTAAGGTTATCATTAAGGGCCCAGGTACGGGATATGTTCCTTTGCGCTCGATCGTTGCAAGTACCGTGTTGTTCCTGCCGGTATAGATTCGGGATGGTCTTGCAATTCCAGATGTTATGAGGTCGAATGTCACTTCATGCGGTTCGATCAATGGATACAGGTCTGTTAGCGTATCAATGCTGTATGGTGCGTCCCATATCCCATCATCATCAATATCCTCATCTGTCCAGCCATCCCAGTAGTTGCCGATGTAATTTGTGAAGGTTGTGTTGTTGTGTATGTAACTTACCGGAACTGTTACATTCCAGTGGTTGTTCTGCCCGGTATCTATTGCCAACGTGTTTTCCGGGCTATTCCCGGCTTCTGTAAGGAACAGGTTGTTTGTGTAGATCGTATTGTTATCTCCCTGTAATTTAATTGTGTACTGGCAGTTGGTAATAATGTTGTTACAAATTGTGTTGTTGTCTGATGCGATCAAGACACCTGACGTTGCCATACG
>DAOUWY010000336.1 GCA_030666885.1 Methanosarcinales archaeon | reverse complement strand
TTATCGCTTTGATCAGATAACAAAATGGAATAAAAGATAAATTGGAGCTTTAAATCGAAAAAGAAGCAAGGGATTTGTTACTGACAGTAATTGTCGGACAGCCTCTTCAAATCAGAAGGCAAAAATGATAGCCACAGAGAACATATAATATAACAGAGTATTTCCTCTAAAGCAACCTACTGATACCCGGCCTCTTCGGCCCCATCTAGTTTTTTTCATCCTATCCCTTCACATGTATAGTTGAAGTCCCCACCCATGTCCTTTTCACATCTATCCTCACAGGTATGCGCCGGGTAAGCGCTTCGATATGGCTGATCACACCAATGGTCCGGCCAGATAACCGCAGGCTTTCCAGTGCGTTTAAAGCAGCATCCAGGGTCTCGCTGTCCAGTGTGCCGAATCCCTCGTCCAGAAACAATGATTCCAGCCTTGAGCGCCCACAACTCATTTCTGGGAAGTGCCAGAGACAGAGACAAGCTGACCAGGAATGACTAGCAGCTGGTAATCCAACCTTATAGATTCGATTAGATTGGGTCAGAGGTTTTTTTGCGAAAGATCATATAATTTATTGGATAGCGGTTTCTATAATGTGTTTTTCAGACACTGATATGGGCTTCAAAATTTCAGATGCCGGTTCAGTTTTATCATAATTTAAGATCAGTAAGATTCAAATCCCTAAAAAGTTTTACATTGAATTGATATTCATCTGTGAACTGAAGCAATTTATTATAAAATGGCTTATCATTCGTAATCAAAGTCGTGCCATAAAGGATGGATGTTATCGCTATGAGGTTATCAAAACCACCAGCCTTGATTTTTATTGCATAATCAAGAGCTCTTTCCTTTATATCCGAATCGAAAAGAACGATTTTAGCACAATCCCCGATCTCCAGTGCAGCATCTTTCCCATATTCCTCTTTTCCAGTCAGTAGTGAAATAACAGAGGCAACTTCCACTATAACAGCAAAAGGTAGAATCAAACAATGTTTTTCCCGTATCACATTTTCGTAGATTTTCTTGGCATTGATGTGCAGATTCTCCCACTCTTTCCGTTTCACTTCATTTTTGTGAATAGGCGGAACAAAAGCATACACCAGCACGTTACTGTCCAGAGTTATATACATCAGTATTCCTTTCGCTTAAGTGAAGAAATAAGTTCATCAGGCGTAATGTCTACTTCCGGACATTTTGATACTCTATTTAACAATGCATGATATCGCTTAAGTTTTACTTCTGGGGGCACTTTCATCGCTCCGGAATATGACATTTTTTTTAAATCACCAACTTCTATGCCTAATTTCACCAGTTCTCTTCTTATTTCTGTTGACATAATAACCATTTTTTAGTTACTCAAACATTATAATCCTATCTTTTGATTGAAACTTACAAGGGTGAAAGTATATTGTTATGTTCCATAAAATTATCTGCAAACACCGCTGTCAATCAGCACAGGCCTTGATCCCGCCTGAGATATTCATGTTTTACATCCGTGATCTCAACTTCCACTCTCCCTACCCATGCCCGGTCTATTCTACACTATATATATCGGCCCATGTGGTGGTAGTCATATGCGAATGAAGCATATATCCGATTCATCTAAAACACTTATCTCAATCCCTAACTATAAAGTTTTAGGGAAGGGGTTTGCTCAGAAAATTTCTGCGAGATGCAGATATTACAGTGGAAGAATTCATAAAACTCATTTAAGGATTTTATTCTCCTACCCCTTCACATGTATAGTTGATGTCCCGACCCCTGTCCTTTTCACATCTATCCTCACAGGTATGCGCCGGGTAAGCGCTTCGATATGGCTGATCACACCAATGGTCCTGCCAGATAACCGCAGGCTTTCCAGTGCATTAAGGGCGGCATCCAGGGTCTCACTGTCCAGTGTGCCGAATCCCTCGTCCAGGAAGAGAGATTCCAGCCTTGAACGCCCGCTGCTAAGTTCCGAAAGTGCCAGGGCCAGCGACAGGCTGACCAGGAATGACTCGCCGCCGGACAGGGTCTCGACCGGGCGTTGTTCGCCTGCGTTCCACAGGTCCATTACCACCATATCCTTCAGGTCAACAGCCCTTAATGCATATCTGGAAGTTATATCAGACAACTGGAGGTTTGCGATCCTGATAAGCAGGTCGAACATGGTCTGCAAAGCAAAGTCCCTCAGGCTGTTTGCAGGTATTACCCCTGCAAGTTT
>DAOUWY010000185.1 GCA_030666885.1 Methanosarcinales archaeon | reverse complement strand
GCGCGTTGATCCTCTCACCTTCTATGGCACCATCCAGGTCAATGAGATGCAGTGTCTGTGCCCCTTCATCGATCCACTTGAGCGCCTCTGCAATAGGGTCATCCAGTGAGACCAGTTCGGTCCCTGGTACACCCTGCACCAGCTGCACACATCTTCCGCCTCTAAGGTCAACTGCCGGTATCACTTCGAATTCCATTGTCTTCATTGCCCTATATTTCCACTGCAATAAATTAAAAGTTGCGATTTATGAATTTAAGTATATAGAAGCTGTCCAACAATCATTATCATCAACAATATTTTTTTCTTACATTGAATATAAAAATCTAAAGTGTTTTCACTCAGACTACCATATTCTTCTAATTTCCTTCTGATCAACTATGAATCCAAATTTTTGAACTGATCCGTCTACCTTAAGTCTGACCTTTATTGTTCCTCCTTCTACCCAAGGTGTCCATATATTAGTATGATATCCTTCATATCTTGAGATCTCAACATCATTTTTATCATAGATATACACACAGTCAAAATATTGTTCTGTCTCAAGCTTAGAGAAATGAATCCTTATCTGGAATGCTTTAGATACCGTGATAGTCCATGTATTGTCATAAGATTGGGGGTACGGATGTGAAGATTCAATAAGATTTACACCAGGACACTTTAGTATCAACTTGCTCAGGTGGAATTCATGGACAGTATCACCGCAGTCACGATGTGAATAAAATTGTATTATTCTAATAGTCTCTGCATCAGGGTAATCTTCCTGTAATTTTCTAAGATCGTACGTATATTCATGCCATTTTTCATCGTCATGGATGTTGATGCAATCCTTTCTAACATCATAGAACCCGGAATTTCCCATTGGCGTTTTTCCTACAACTACAAATCTTTTTATATGCTCATATGGTTCCTTATCATGCACCATCAGAAGCAAGCATGTATCTGTATTTTTTTCAGCTTTTATTGTGAGATGTAAATATGGTAATTCATTAATATTATATTTAAAATCCATACCGCCCGATCCAATGAGATAATAACCTGCATGTGCCTGAATACCGCATACATCTATAGCTTTGCATGTTTGCCTACGGTAATCTATGACAGGATATCCGCCACATTCCTGATCGAATTTTCCTAATCCTACTTCACAATCTGCAATGTGGGCGCCTATGGTTATACTTCCCAGATAAGGAATAAGATTTTTTCCCGAAACAGTAATTTGCATCGTCTCCTCCGATAATGCAGGTACTGTGAGAAAAGCCACTCCGGATGCGTCAGTAGTCCCTGTGACAAATAAAGTTTTTTCCAGGGTTATACAGACCAAAGCCCCTTGGATGGGATGGCTTCCACTAGTAACAGTAACTTGAATTTCTTGTTCGCCATTACAGATTTCCTTTTGATGAGTGACATTGAGTTGTTTAGGTCGATCACTCCAGACTCGCATTGCAGGGTCTCCTAAGAGGTTCAAGCTGTAGCTCTGCCAACCAAGGATAACCAGTTTACCGGCGTTGAACATTTCGCCAAGTCGATCAGAGTCAAGCATTCTCTCCCAGAATTCCAATTCTATAGTATGATCACTTGACCAGCCTTTCCGACTATTTCCTACAAAGGCAACTGCGCCGCCATCTGTATTCAGAATCGCATACTCACTAAAGGCCTCTACATCAAACTTACCAGTAAGATCAAACTTATTAGTAAGGCATGAATTGCCATAGAAAATAGAAGGATAACTGACCACATCATCAATGTCATTGCTACTTAGGCAACACAAATATGATGGAGTGCCGTGGCTTGAAAGGGACACTACATTGTGTCCATCCATGATAGCACTTAAGATCATTTCTCTACTAACTTCATCCAAATCCATAGTCTTATCTTCAGGAGGAACATCTGCGCAGTCCTCATAGCGTCTGGTAAATATCCATCGTGATGGATCAAAGTCGATGAAGGAGCGACGGATATTTTCCTTTCCTCGTGCACTACTGTCCAGAAAGCCAGGTTGTTTACAAAGATTCTCAGATCCAAGCAGAACCGAGACAGCGAAGTCCATTTGTAGTAAAGAGCCCTCTTTATCTTGAAACTTTTCATAGCGAATAACTTTATCAATAAAAATATCTGTCTCTTCAGGTGTTTCTACTGGTGCACGGCCAACATATATATCGGCAATACCGTTTATACCGTCCAGTTCATTGTTATATCGCTCTCCGTAAATTTCATTTCCGTTTTCATCCCAATCGTGATTGGTACTAGAATATTCAGCCGCCGAAATATCAGAGAAGTAGAGGTCTGTGGGAATATAATTGTGTACGTCGTCCTTGATGACGAAAGTATTACCATGATATTCGGCAGGCCCACAAATTTCTAAAAAACTGGTTTTTTCGTCTTCCACTGTTGCCGGTAGTTCTACCAGGTCATCAACAAAATGCCATCCAAGATTCATATCATCGGAACCTTCATCATATGGAATAATTGTTCCTGTATGAGAACCATCTCTAATCAGGATGAGATTTTGATCAATGGATTGGGTGGGATTTGGTCTAATACTATAATTGGAATGATAAATCCGGGTCACTGTATCGTTTATTCTGTATGCAACTCCACCACCTACTTTTAGATGTGATTTACCTGGACCATAGACTTTAATCGAAGCTAAAGAAAAATTGGTACCACTAGTGATTCGAAGCCGTACATAGGCTGCAGATGTGCAGTTAAAAGGTATCCTTTCAAGACCCCCCGAACCTGAAGAAGTTGTATAAACATTGGTCCAGGTTGTTCCATCATGTGAAACCTGAATAGCATAAGAAGTCGCATAACTATCCTCCCAACTAAGATCCACGCGATTTACTGGCAAATGTGAACCTACTTGTTGCTTAATCCAAGGATCATCGTCACTTAGAGCACACTTCCACACTGTAGATATATCATCATCAAGCACATTAGCGGCAGAAGTTCCAATTTCCTCTGTGGAAGCCGTCGGAGTAAAGTGATAGTGATGTCGTATATGTAATTCGTTTATATCTTGATATTTTACACTTGCTATTACTGCATCCTTTGAATGGATTGCCTGTCGGCAAGGGATGATCTCTGTATCTCCGCCCAGCAGAATATAGTCGGTGAGCCAATTAACGCTGGCCCACTTAATAAAATTTCGAATAGCTTCCTGCACATCCCGAGTCCCACCGTCGAGATACCCACTGGTATACCAGAATTTAACTCCTCCTATATCCGGGACAGTCCCTTCTCTAATATCTTCCACCGTAACCACTCTGGTCTGAATCCCCATCATGGTCCGCCACGTGGCCAACCGCTGGAATTCGTTAGCAAGGGAAGCTGAAGTAATAATAACGCAATCAATTTGGGGATAAGTGGTAAGATCAGTCAATTGTTCCATCTTCTTGAAATCCTGATAGAGGGAAACGTCTTCAGGATTGAGAACCATCTTCTTAACACGTTCCATAAACTTCTGTTCATGTTTCAATGCCATGGCAGAACGAGGCTTTTCTAACTTCAGTCCTGTTTGCGTGTAGGTTAAACTCAAATCCAGCCGTTCGATTAGTTCAAGCTTTCCAGAAGGAAGGTGATATCGAAAAGGACATATTTCAAGCTCGGCCATGGCAAAACCACCTGTTCGTCGGACCACCGTAACTTTAGTAAAAACTTCGGGCCAGATTATATTAGATGCATACAGTTCCCGGTCCGGAGGTACCATCTCGACTTTGGTATCAAGCAGGATCGGAATATCGGGCTGACATGGTTCAATATTGATCTTCTCAGCCAGGGTGACGGTCTTAGTATCTATGATATTTAACTTTCCCAAAACGGCATCCCAAGGAACTGAGACAAAAAATTTTTGCCACGGCAGTGCTGGTTGGCCGGGTTTACCGATGGGAACACCCCTTTTAATGATCACAGCAGAGTATGGACCGTATTTTTTGAGGGATACTTCAGTCTTCTTAAATTCAATTGTTAAAGAAATCTGTTTATCCCCTACATTAGTTTCACTATTATTATTATTGGTCATTCTTTCTCACCTATTTAATTTTGCTTTTCAGTGGAACTTGAATGAAATTTGTGTAAGTCGCTAATTTGTAGCATTTGTGATTTTCTGTTAAACACAAGACTTTTTAATAAATCGTCATCTGTGTATTTTAAGTTGTAATCCCCACACTAAACTCTACACTATAAAGTTTAGTTTATATTTCTATATCAATTTACGATGTTTTTATATTTATACTTTATTAAATAAAAATATCTATATTTTATTAAAACAATAGAAATAGTCAATAAAATTAATATAAATTTTCCATTGTATAGAACCAGTCCAACAATTCAAAAATAAGACATAATTTCGATGTCAAACACAATTACAGGACTACACAATTTATGAATTTAAGATATTCACACCATGTCCACTAACATCAACACAGCCACCAGGCACATTGCACCCGATGCATCTACAATACTGGACATCATTGGAATACTGTGGTTATCAGGGTCCAGCCTGAGCTTATGGGCAGTAATGGCAACATAATATCCGACCAGGTTTACGATTGTAACTGCGATCAGGCCCGCCGAAGTGCTGATAAAGATCATGCTTCCAAGGCCAGGGGAGCCG
>DAOUWY010000047.1 GCA_030666885.1 Methanosarcinales archaeon | reverse complement strand
CGGAACTTGATCCCCCAGATCTTCCAGCTTACTTAATAACTCTTGAATAGAAAGATGGGAATACACTTTTTATACCTCAAAATTTGATGTGCATCCTGTAAGTGGATGTCAGGACAATAAGTTGGCACAGGGCTACAATGTGGGGCGACTAATAGGTGCGCTGTAAGCCTTACCCACTTGGCTTACCATTCCCTCCGTAGTCACCTGTACCAGATAATACTTGGAATTCAAACCACTTTAATCTAACGGTTTATTAAAAAGTAAAAGAAAGGAAATGTCCCTTTCTTCCGGATGATCTGGCTGTATGAAGATTTACAAGCAGATATATCAGTCGTCTGTACCCCTGCATAGAAAATCAAATGTCATTCCTCGCACCATCCATACTGTTTAGGAGCTATTCCTATCTTCTCAATCACTTGTGGCTTTCGAGGTTTAACGCCTTCTGTTATTATTTCTTCTAATTCCACTCTAAAACGCCACATGTCGCCATAATCATACAGATAAAGAATATTCTGCCCTACAAATAGTCCCAGCTCGCCAATACGTACCTCATCCACACATATGCCCTGATCATCGTAAGGAGATGTAAAACATTCATGGGACCAGAGCTTGCCATCCATGAAGAAAGAATAAAGATGGTCATCATCGAAACGATAGGCTTTCTGAATTGAATTATGCAGGTCAAGCAAGGTGTGATCTGCAGATATTTGAATCATTCTCCAGAGGTTTTTAGCAAGAGATACCTTGAAAATATAAGTTCCATCCACAAATTTGACTACCTCTCGCGGAAGGGATTTTTGCAATTCTCCCTCTGCAAAAAGTGGAATAAAGGGCCGGAAGAATGGATCACCGGTTTTTCCCTTATCAATTTCAATGGAAGATTTTGACTTATTACTCTCCGGCTTGATATTTAAAAGTCTCTCTGTGTTCTCATCATAACATGCAGAACCGGGTATTGCTTTCCATTCACCCATTTGGCGACGGAATGGTAAATTCCAGTAATACAAATTCCTTGCTTCACTTAAGATTTTGGCTATGGTTACCCCAAAAGTTGAAGGTGTTATTGATTCTGCCCTAAATAAACGTTTAGGCTCCTGCTGTGCAACTAAATCTTTGTCACGAGTTACTTCCCAGAAACCAAAGAAAGAAAAATAGTGTAAGAAATATTCCCAGTCTGAAAGTATCATGGATATACGAGAATACCTATTGACCTTTACCTGAATTTTCTTTTCAGGTTGTTGTTGGCTTAAAAATTCCAAAACACCAGAAACGGCATTCATGGGTGAATGACCGAAGTATCCAGCTTGCAGCTTTTTCCAATCGGCATCTACCCAGAAGGTCTCAAGCAGGAAAAAATATTTTTCAGCGGGCTTCAATTCCTCATACAACAAAAGTCGTTCTGTTGGTTTTAAAACAATTTTACTGCTTTTTCCCGGAAACTTCCTGAACAATTTTCCTGCCAGGGCTATATGGAACAACAAGTGCAAAAGAGGGTACAAGGTCTGGTAAGTTCGTGTAGTAGTATCTGGCAGAGGATCAGTCATCTTCTGGTTCAGTTCGTATAAGTGTTTTCCGGATATGAACTCATTTGTCGCAGTTAAGATTATCTTATGCGTTTTTAAATACTGGCAAAATGTGGCAAAATCCCGTATAAGCGGCGTGGGTTTTGATTCGGTCAATGTGATAATAGGTAATTTGGACATAGTACTCTTCTTTTAGTTAAACCAGCGATTCATGACAGGCTGTTTTCAGATTGAACATGACAATTTCATATAACATCATTAAGCTATAAAATGTTTTTGTGAAGTTTAATTTGGTTAATGAACACAGCATGGATTTTCCTCTAATCCGGGAAGGGATTTCTCTGTGTATCCTATTTCCTCTTCTTCGCCCCTGCCTGTTCACCATAAGCAGTCTCAATAGCACGCCTGCTGATCTCATCATAATACCCGCCCATTTTCTCTACAAAATCCTCCTTGCTGTCCCAGAATTGAGGTGTTCCCAGCCGTTTGATAACTGCAGCAGATACATCAGGCTGCGATATATTAACTGAAAACGATTCGCTATCTCCCGCCTCCCAGAAATCATCCATAGACAAAGCAGTTTCCTCCTGTCCAGCATCCTCACCAGCCGGAAGTGCCTCTCCAGGCGGGCTTTCATCATCCACAGTGCGCTGTTTGCGAAGGGCCGCAGTAATATCATCCTTTGTCCTGCCCCGCAATTCAAAGATCATGAAAGGGTCGCGGTCAAATTCTTCCGCGATAATATAATACAGTGCAGCAATATGTTTACAGGGATTTGCACTGTCCGGGCATGAGCAGTGCGTCCTTATATCCTTTGACTTTCCAGGAAACAGTGACACACCTGCAGCTTTAAAAGCACCCTCAATATCATCAGGCATCTCGCCTGAAAGAAGTTTTGCCGCAAATATTGCCTTTTGTGACATCTCCTCTATTACATGGTCCCATGCCCCTTCGGTGAGCGGTTTGATCTCAATTGTGACAAAATAAGGTTTACTGACCGAACCCTGGACAGTTGCCTCCACTTTTCCGGCTGAGAGTTCAAAATCAAGTACCTGCCCTTTTCTTGCATACCGTCTTCCCCGCTCAAGCCGGTTGCTCCAGCCAAAGGACTCCAGCACACTTACCCAGCGTTTTGACCACCAGGTATCCCCGATACGACCCCTCTTGCTTTTGGCTTTGATACCGCCTTCCACTTCTATTGGCTTTGAGGGCGCATAGCCGCCCCAGAAATCATTACGCCAGCTCATTGTTCACCGTTTGCATATTCCATCATTCATCTATTACCGTATCTTGCCTCAATGCAAATAAATCCTTCAACTGCTCGGTTGACATCTCTGTCAGCCAGCCCTCGCCCGCACCTATGATGTTCTCAGCAAGTGCTTTCTTATCTTCGATCATCTCATCTATCCTTTCTTCAAGGGTCCCTTCACAAACAAACTTGTGGACCTGTACATTCTTGGTCTGCCCTATCCTGAATGCCCGGTCAGTTGCCTGGTTCTCAACAGCAGGGTTCCACCACCGGTCAAAGTGGAACACATGACTGGCACGGGTAAGGTTCAGGCCCACCCCGCCTGCTTTGAGCGAAAGTATGAAAATCCGGGGTCCGCCCTTTTCTGAAAATCTCATAACCATCCGGTCCCTCTGTTTCTGGGATACTCCGCCATGTAAAAAGAGCACCTCCTGGCCAAATACATGCTGGAGATGCGTTTTAAGCATATTGCCCATCACGGAAAACTGGGTGAAGACAAGTGCAGCAGCATCTTCGGCGATCACCTCTTCCATCATCGCAGTAATCCGGTTCAACTTGCCAGAGCGCCCCGGCAGTGCCGAACCGTCATCCAGGAACTGTGCCGGATGATTGCATACCTGTTTTAGCCTTGTGAGTGCAGATAACACGATCCCCTTTCTTTCAATTCCTTCCGAACTCTCGATCCTCATTAGCACATCTTTAACAAAAGCCTTATAGAGTGTAGCCTGCTCCTTTGTAAGGTTGCAATGAACCTTTGTCTCAATTTTATCAGGCAGGTCTGTTATGATGGTAGGATCGGTCTTGAGGCGGCGCAGGATAAATGGTGAAACAATACTTCGAAGCTTCATGCCTGCCTTCTTGTCATTATACCGCTCAATAGGCAGTGCAATATTTCTCCTGAACCCTTCTGCCGAGCCAAGGTAGCCCGGATTCAGGAACTCCATGATAGACCAGAGCTCTGATAAACGGTTCTCAACAGGTGTGCCTGTAAGAGCAACGCGGTAGTCTGATTCTATCTTGCGCACTGCCTGGGATTGCTTTGTGAACTGGTTTTTTATGTTCTGTGCTTCATCCAGCACAACACCGCTCCAATCCACCATTTTGAACAGTTCCTCATCCCTGTGGGCAAGGGCATAGGTGCTGATCACCATGTCGAACTTGACAGCTTCAGAATAGAATTTATTTGTCCTGAACCGGGCTGTGCCGTGATGTATCATAACCCTGAGGGACGGCGCAAACTTTTCTGCTTCCCGATACCAGTTCCCGACTACGGAGGTAGGACATATCAAAAGAGTAGGTTTTTTAACGCCCTCTTCTTTATCCTTTATGAGCAGGGCAAGAAGCTGGATTGTCTTGCCAAGTCCCATATCATCAGCAAGACATGCTCCCAGCCCATACTGCCGTAAAAATGTAAGCCATGAGAAGCCCCTGACCTGGTAAGGTCGAAGCTCACCTACAAAATCAACGGGTTGTGTCAGCTCTTCGATCCCGGTTCTGCCTGATAAACGTTCAAACAGCTCTGATAACACCCCGGATGCATTAAATCCGCCGACCGGAAGACCGATTTCCGATTCTCCTAGTCCTGCGCTCAGTCTCAGGGCCTCATCCAGTCTCATTTCACCTGATTTTTTGGATTTAAAGAACTTAATAGCAGCTGCGATATCTTCTTTTTTAACCTCAACCCATTCTCCTCTTACGCGCACAAGCGGCTCTTTGAGATTTACAAGATTCTCAAATTCCTCTTCACTTAACGGCTCACTGCCAAGAGCAAGCTTCCAGTCATACTGGATTATTGAGTTAAAACCGAACAATCCCTTGCTGGTTTTAGGGTCTTGCTTTGGCTTGACACTCAATGTTACACCAAGCTTCGAATCTGATCCCCCTTTTTTCCACCACGGAGGGATAAGGATCCCAAATCCGCTCTCTGTAAATAAGGGTACAGCCTCTTTTAAAAATGTATATGCCTGTTGCGTATTGAGCCGGGCGGTTGTGGGTCTTGGAGAATGGAGACTGTCCTCGATCCGGGGGTATAGGCAGGAGGCTTTACCGAGATCTGCAAGAAGCTTTTCCTGGGGATGGTCGAATTTGCGGTTTAGGAAATTAAGTGTATCTTTTGACTCTCTCCAGACGTTCTCGGCAGGTACAAGCAGGCTGGGGTCATCCGAAGCCTGAAGAAAATACCGCAGGTTCCAGATATCGGATTCTTCGTCAATGGGGGGTTCAAGACGGAATGATGTGCGAAATCCTGATTTTTCAATTTCATGTATCGGGGCTTCCCATGATTGTAATCCTTTTGAAAGGTTTTTAAGAATTGACTTATTGACTTGTATCGGTTCTCCGGTTGTAAGGGATTGTAACCATACTTCAGAGATGCCTGGCTTTTTTGATCTGATCTCTGAGATTGACATCCAGTTTCGGATACAGCCGTTAATGGCACTATTGAGAAAATCCGATAGGAATGCCTTTTGGACATTTGGAACTTTATTCTGGAGAAGTGCCCTGCAAACAGGTGGCATTGACTTTGCAAGCATTGAAAAGTGCATTCTGCCATCTTCATCATTCAGCATATATTGCCATCTGGGAAATACTTTACCGTCCTCAGAAACGACTATGCCTGGAACAAAATGTTGTTTTGATAATAGTTCCAGTGAAAATTTTGAAACATTACTCCAGAATCTCAGATCAGTTCCTATGACTGTGTTGTCATGTTCTATCCATGCTCCCGAGACTGAGCTAAGCAATGATATTGCATCTTCTGGTGGGATGCTTAGACCTTCTATATTCCATGGTAGTAAACCCACTGGCTTGTCCAGGCTCTCATTGCCATTATCATTTAGTAGATCCGGTGACGCCTGGGGTGATCTGGATAATGTAGGAAGTGATAGAAGCACATCATCCTTGCGGATCCTGGTACTGGTAATGTTGCCATTGATTAGTTCCAGGAGTTCTATTACCATCTTCAGGTCTTCGTGTGCAGCCTGGAAGGGATGGGGCCTGGGTTTGCCGGCGGATAATTTTGGAGGGCGTCCCCGACGTTTGATAGTGGAAGCTGTAGACGACTCACCCCATATGAAGAAATCTCCCTGATCGTCTATTGTTTCTGATGGTTTCCAGGTTCCGTGTAGAGCTATCATTGTATCTTTGAAGTTTCGTTATTATCCTCTTTTTTTGGTACATAAATTTTGTCTTTTTCGTGTCGTGCATGAATTGAGGCTCTGGCATTTTAAAGCTGTTACATCCATTTTGCCGGAGGCTCAATTGTTTTATGGCTTGTTAAATACCCTTTCTCCCCACCACTATCCCTGTCGTATAACTAAACACTATCCTCCCATCCTCCACACGCACATCCAGTCCCGACCGGTTCCCCTTCATCGAAGCTTCCATCATCTCCCTGATCCTCTCCACATTACCGGCAGGCGGGTCAGCCATTTCTATCCAGTGCCCGAAGTCAAAATCAGAACCGCCGCCGATCCTGTCAACAACCACCAGCCCAGCCTCTTGCAGCATTTGCTCAATCCCAGATGCCTTGTAGTGTTTAATATGCGACGGGTCCCTGAGGTTCTCCATCTTGTTCTGGTATTCGCTCTTTGCTGTATCCTCAGAAGATAACATATCCTCAATAACCAGCCTGCCACCCGGTCGAAGCACCCTGGCCATCTCATACAGGGATATCCCGGGTCCTGGGAAATGATGGAACGAAAACCTGCACGTTACCACATCGAACTCCGAATCCCTGAAGGGTAAGTGCTCCACATCCCCAACCAGATTGTCAATGTTGTCCAGCCTCCTATCCCGTGCAGCCTGGACTGCCAGCTCCAGCATTCCGGGCGTGATGTCAATACCAATGACCTCCTTTACATGAGGTGACAGGGCCATTGCAAGATTACCCGTACCTGTAGCCACATCCAGCACCCGCTCCACACCGGTCAGGTCCGGCAGTCCCACCACAGTATCCAGGTCAGCCTGGTCCATCAGGGCACTACAGGCCACATAGGCATTGGAGCGCTTGCTAAATTGTTCCACTGCCACTTTCTTTGAGTATGCATTCATTCTTGCTTCTGTCTTGATATGATACATATAGGGCTCCTGCCTTACTATGATACATATTACTATTTTACCGTAACCGAATCAATTATATCTGCTCCATTCCAAGAGAATAATGCTATGGCACACATCATGGAGATCCTCGGACGTACAAAGGTAATAATAAAGGATGGCAAGGTGGTGGAAGTAGGTGAGCCAAAGGTTAAGTGGTGTCCACTGTGGAACAAGGCCACTGGTGTTGAGGACATAACGCCAGAGACCGCCAGGCAGAATATAGAACAGCGTATAAGGGAATTCGGCATGTTCACACCAGGCAGGCGTTTTGATCTTGGCGTATTCGCCAGTTTTGGTATTTCAGAGGTGATGATGACTGCCCTTGGCAAAGGCCTGATCGATTCCACTGTAACGGTATGTGACGGGGCAGGGACCGTGGTCACATCCAGCCCTGTACTTGTCCAGGGCATGAACGCCCGGATATCAGGCCTGGTGGAAACCGAGCCCATCCCTGAAGTGATAGATGTCATACACAAAATGGGCGGTCATGTGCTTGACCCGGCCACTACCAGGATAGACCAGGCCGCAGGACTGGAACTGGCAGCCAGACAGGGACACACCAGGATCGCAGTATCAGTGGTTGACCCTTCCATGGCCTCGCAGTTGCGTGAACTTGAAGCCCGGCTTGGGATCAAGGTGGTATTAATGGCAGCCCACCTCACCGGCATCTGTGAGGATGATGCCAGGAACTTGATAAGCCAGGTAGATATTATCACAAGCTGTGCTTCAGGAAATATAAGGGAACAAGTGGAACCTCTCATCCAGGTAGGTACTGCCATACCCGTGTTCGGACTGACCCGGTCAGGTAAAGATATCCTGATCGAAAGGGCAAAAGAGGTACAGTCCCCGCTTCTGGTAACCACAATGGCCCTGCCTGTCCTGCCTGGAGAAAAACAGCCCCGGCCACTGGTTGATTAATTATTTGCCTTTTTTCCTTATGAAATACTGGCAGGGTGCCTGAATTCATTATATTTAAATTTCATAATTTGTTTCAGATGTTAGCAAATTATTTATACGATAACTCCTAATAAATAATTATGACCTGGCATAGCATAGATGCTGTAGACACAGCATTTAAAAGGACAAAAAGTGTACTGATCGAACCTTTTAATTTCTGGAAATGGATCAAACTTGGGATTATCATCTTACTTATTGGCGGTAGCGGAGGGGGGGGCGGTGGATCCAACTTTGGCGGTACAGGTCAGAATTTCAATGGAATTGGTGATAATGGGAATTTAATAACAGATTCCCAGTTCCTGGAATATCGTGAAATGTTCACTCAGTTCCTGGACACTTATTTGACATATCTCCTGTTAGGAATAGGATTTTTCATAGGGATAATACTGCTCCTGTCCTATATTTCAAATGTCATGGAATTTGTCTTTGTGCACTCACTGGTTACCAATGTCGTAACTTTCCGGGCATATACACGTCAATACCTGCGTCAAGGTTTTAATCTGTTCATGATCCGGTTAGTCCTGGGGCTGGCATTTATTTCGATATTACTAATCTCCATGCTGCCGTTAGTCTTGCCGATATTGGATTCACAAGGTGATTTTGATGTTGGAATGTTCATCGGGGGCATGTTCTTATTTGCGGGTGTTCTGGTCATACTTGCCATTATCAGCGTGATAATCGAGTCCTTTATTAATCTCTCCATACCCATGTCCATGTACCAGAACACCGGCATTATTGCAGCTTTTAAGAAAGTCCTGGGCTTATTCAGGGCCGATTGTGGGCAGATAATAGTCTACTGGGTGGTGAGGTTTTTCCTTGGGATAATAGTATGGATTATTGTTTGGCTGGCAGCAGTGATCCTGTTTATTGTAGTATTTGGCATAATTTCCATGCTGGGCCTGGTACTTTACCTTCTATTGTCATGGGCCGGACTGGATATAGGAGATGCCGTTTTCTGGGTAGTGATGATACCTTTCGGACTGGTAGCATTTGTTATAATATCCATATTAATACTGCTGGTGTCAGTGCCTGTACCCGTATTCATGAAATACCATATGCTCACCTTCCTCAAGTCATGGTACCCTGAATCCGGAATACCTTTATTTGAACTGGCTGTGGAAGAATAGTAAATATTTAATTGAACAAAGGCAGGATCTGCATGGCCTGATGCAATCCTGCCAGTTCTTCCTGCACCAAAGCCTGTACACACCAGCTATAACCACCCTGCCCACGGTCAAATATTCGACAGCAGCCACAGCCCCCATCTGTCAGCCCTACCATATCGTCCGGGCCATCCATGCACAGACGTGCCTGAACCCCCATGTCCACTCCAATCAGTCCAGAGGTTTCACTATTCGTTATTTCAATTCCAGCCCCATTGTTCACTTATACCGTACACTTACCCTATCCTCACCCCAATCGAACACCGGCCCCTTACGTACAACACCCTCCATACGTTCACGCAGCGCATGCGCAACAATAGGCAGTGCAATAGTAGCATCCACGAACACCTGCACCTTCCTGGCACCTCCGGCCACCTTACCCCATGACACTGCCTCGTCAAAGGTACACCCGGACAGCCCGCCCCAGTGGGGTGCATCCGTAGTATACTGGATGGCATAATCATGCCCACCCATATCGCCGCCCATCAGGGACGCGATCACCTCGGTCTGCTGGATAAAGTTCTTAGGCACCCCGCCGCCAACATACACCACGCCCGTCTTCGCGGACTGCTCCACTATTTGTGTGATCTCATCCGCATCCTTGATCTGGTCCACCATCACCTCATGTCCACGGCGCCGTGCATATACCAGCCCGATACCTATGGACGAATCAGTCAGCGCG
>DAOUWY010000244.1 GCA_030666885.1 Methanosarcinales archaeon | reverse complement strand
CAGGGTGGCAGGGTGGCAGGGTGGCAGCCAGCTATATGGATTCATGCGAGTTTCGAACCGCAGATAAACGCGGACACTGCATGCGAAATCTGCGTTCGCTATAGTCCTGAAGACCAGACAAAATTTAAAAGAATAATATTATTCGGATAACATTTCAACCATCCACAAGCTTACGATAATATCTCTCCTTCTCACTAAATATGCAACCGCAATACGCCTGGCGGTACAGTCCCAGGTCACGGCATAACTGGAAGGTCTCCCTATATCCTTCACGGAGATCCTGGTAATAGAACTCCACGCCATATTCAGATGCAAAACCACCGGCAATGTCCCTTATCATCTCATGTTTCTGGTAGGGAGAAATAAGCAGCGTTGTCGTGAACCTGGAGATACCCATATCTGATGCCTGCCTGGCAGCCTCCTCCAGCCGCAGGGAATAACACAGGGCGCACCTGTCATCGACCTCAAGAGCCTGACTGATAAAATCCTCAAGCATATATTCATCTTTGTACACCACATCCAGCTCCACAGCCCCTGCATACTGCTGTAAAGTTTCAAACCTGCGTCTGTACTCTATGAACGGATGGATATTCGGGTTGTAGAAATAGCCAACCGGATCAAAGCCGCCAGACCTTAACGCCTTTACCGTATAGGTAGCACAGGGAGCACAGCAGATATGCAACAGAATTTCCATATTCATTTTCACCAACGTTAATAATACAAGGAATTGAATTAAATAATGTTGTATTTATCGATTTACAGGGCTGGTATATATTGGAACTAACAGATAATGCACAAAATGTGCTCAGGCGCAGGTACTTGTTAAAAGATGAACACGGCCACGTAACCGAAACTCCTGAGCAGATGTTTCGCAGGGTTGCCGGTTATGTGGCATCTGCAGACGTACTGTACGGGGACACAGCAGATTTTGGGCAGGAGTTCTATTCAGTTATGTCAAACCTTGAATTCCTGCCCAACTCCCCAACCCTGATGAATGCAGGCACCCGCATCAATCAACTTGCAGCTTGTTTCGTCCTGCCTGTAGGCGATTCCCTTAATGAGATATTCGAAACCCTGAAAAGTGCAGCCATCATACACCAGAGCGGAGGAGGCACGGGTTTTAGTTTCAGCAGGCTGCGGCCCCGGGGTGATATCGTAGGCAGCACAGGCGGGATTGCCAGCGGTCCGGGGTCATTTATGAAAGTGTTCGATGCCGCCACCCAGGCCATTAAACAGGGAGGACGTCGCAGGGGGGCCAATATGGGGATTCTCAGGGTGGACCATCCTGATATTGTGGATTTCATTACCGCGAAGCATGAACCCGGTGTGCTGACTAATTTCAACCTGTCCGTGGGTGTGAGTGATACATTCATGAATGCTGTAGAGGCAGGTGAGTCCTATGGATTACTAAATCCCCGCACATGTGAGATAACCCGTCGTAAGGATGCCATCGGGATATTCAACCTCATAGCAGCTTTGGCTTGGGAGAGCGGTGAGCCGGGTCTGCTGTTTATGGACCGCATTAACCGGGATAACCCCACACCCGGGCTGGGGACGATAGAGGCAACCAATCCATGCGGGGAACAGCCCCTGCTCCCTTATGAGGCCTGTAACCTGGGTTCGATCAACCTTGATAAAATGGTAGATGGCGGCAGCATTGATTATGATAAACTTGGCCGTACAGTGGATATTGCGGTGCGGTTTCTGGATAATGTGATAGACCTGGAGCAGTTCCCGCTTGAACAGATAGACCTGATGGTCAGGGGGAACAGGAAGATAGGGCTGGGTGTGATGGGGTTTGCTGATATGCTCATACAGTTGGGCATAGCTTACAATTCCCCTGAGGGTGTGCAGTCGGCGGGGGAGGTCATGACATTTATTTACAACCGGGCCGTGCAGGCATCGGTGGAGATTGCACAGCATAGGGGCGTGTTCGGGAACTTCAAGGGCAGTATCTATGACAGTCCGGGCAGGCCAAAAGTGCGCAATGCGACACGGATAACCATTGCACCCACAGGTACTATCAGCATGATCGCCGGATGCAGCAGCGGGATCGAACCCATTTATGCTGTATCGTATGTAAAGACTGTGATGGAAGGCGAGAAGTTTGTTATCACTAATCCTTATTTTGAACAGATGGCCAGGCAGGAAGGGTTTTATTCGCCGGAACTTATGGAACGTATAGCAAACAGGGGCTCGGTACAGGGTATGCCTGATGTGCCAGTGGCTGTGCAGCGTTTGTTTGTCACGTCACATGATATGGGGTATGAGTGGCATATCCGGGTGCAGGCTGCTTTCCAGAAATATGCTGACAATGCTGTATCCAAGACAATCAATTTCAGGCATGATGCTACAAAGGAGGATGTGGCAAGGGCTTTCAGGCTGGCGTATACGCTGGGGTGCAAGGGTATTACTGTGTACCGGGACCGCAGCCGCAGCGAGCAGGTACTTACTACGGTCGAGGATTTGATACAGGAGTGTGAGTATTGTGGGGCCGTGCTGAATCCGACGTGATGTCTGTGTATGATCAGGATGCGATATTTACAAAACTATTATTACATTTCAAACAATCCAAATAAATATGAGTACTGAAATTGATAGAGAAATAATAACCCATTTAATGCAAATTGAGGGGCAGCTCAATATGATAAATTCAAAAATCTATAATTTCCCGGGCTTTGAAGACCTTTCAGTAGATGAAATGAAAGAACTCGATGAAATAGAAGATGATATGAAAAAAGGGAATAAAATATCTCTCACTGACCTTTCATGACTTGTAAATTATTCTTAAGCAAAAAAGCTGCTCTGCTATCCAAAACAGATGCAACATACTGCCCACACTCCTGCCCATCCTATATCCGGTTCTGCACATCCTGGTAATGCCCAGACACCACATTGAATACTACCTTCATCTGTGGTTACTAATGAAATTAAACTAATTTTAGCCCCCTTCCTTCTCATGCTTGCCTGTCGCTGCAATGGCTGATTAAATATATAATTCATGTTTTTTTAAAACCACAGGTAAACGCAGATAATATGATGAAATTAAATCCTCACCTTAATGGATAATCTCCCTGACAAAAACTAAAATAAACTTTAATGCCTTTTCTGGCTCTCGTGGCAAGAAACTTTCAGATACATTATCATCAATCCTATTATGAAAATGATGTGGGAATGTCTTGACATTCTTCCATACTTTCCTTCTTTTATTTCGCTGCATGTCGTAACATCAGCGAATTCTGTTTCTGCGATGTTAGCCAGTTTTACAAGCAGTGAATCAATCATCCAATATCCCTGAAGAAGTTCATCATCTTTGTTTTCTCTGATTCAAGATAATCTATTCTGGTAAGATCATCGAGCACATCTGATTCAACCACTTCTCCCTTCTCTATAGCATGTTCCAGTTCTTGGATTGATTTTATTTTATACTTATGATAAAGTGTATAGAGTTGTGACTCAATTTTGCCCAGTTCAGACCGGATGAATGCTTTTACGCTCTGGCTGATAAGTTCACTTTCCTTTATACCCATTTCTTTCGATATTTTATGTAGCACTGTGGACATTTTATCACATCTTGCTTATGATATACAAACACTTGTTGTTTATT
>DAOUWY010000235.1 GCA_030666885.1 Methanosarcinales archaeon | reverse complement strand
TACAGGCAGGCATTTGGCTTAGCAGGGATCAAGCCCGATGACATTAGCAGCCTTGAGGATATCAGCAGACTTCCCACCACCAGTAAGGCCGACCTTCGTGACAATTACCCCTTCGGCCTGTTCGCCACTCCTATGCAGGAAGTGGTGCGGCTGCACGCTTCCAGCGGTACCAGCGGCAAGGCCACAGTGGTGGGTTACACGGCCGGGGATATCAAGACCTGGAGCGACCTGATGGCAAGGAACTTTACAATGGTGGGTATCGGGCCTGAAGATATATTCCAGAATGCTGTCAACTACGGTTTATTCACAGGGGGCCTGGGGATACATTTCGGTATCGAGCGTATCGGTGCCACTGCAGTACCCAGCGGTACAGGCAATACCCGCCACCAGCTTGAGATGATGGCAGACTTCGGGGTTACGGCCCTGCACTGCACTCCTTCCTATGCCCTGTACCTGGTAGAGGCGGCCCTGGAACTGGATATGGTGGATCGGTTGTCGTTGAGGACTGGTTGTTTCGGTGCCGAACCCTGGTCTGCCAATACCAGGCTGGAACTGGAGGATGCACTGGATATCAGGGCCTATGATTCATACGGCCTGTCTGAGATGTTCGGACCAGGTGTGGCTTTCGAATGCCAGGAACAGCACGGTCTTCACATATGGGACGACCATTTCCTTGTAGAGATACTGGACCCTGACGGGGAGTGTGTGGCACCGGGGGAGAAGGGGGAACTGGTGCTGAGTTCTCTGACCAAGGAGGCAATGCCTTTGATACGTTACCGTACTGGTGACATTACGAGTATCATGGAGGATGAATGCCTGTGCGGGCGTACTCATACCAGGCTGGATAAGGTTGTGGGCAGGACCGATGATATGCTGATAGTGCGGGGTATTAATGTATTCCCTTCCCAGATTGAGAGTGTGCTGGTGGGTATTCCAGAGGTTGGTGAGCAGTTCCAGGTGTTTATTGACCGCAAGCGGCATAAGCTGGATGAGATTCATATTAAGGTGGAGTTGATGGAAAGGGGTTTTACTGGTGAGCTTAAGGACCTGGAAGACCTGAAGTCTAGTGTGGAGGGTGAGCTGAAGGCTGTGCTTAATCTCAGGACTGTGGTGGAACTGGTTGAGAGGGGGGCTATTCCCAGGACTGCGGGGAAGGCTCAGAGGGTGGTGGATGTGAGAGGGGGATATTAATGCGATCTCTTAACAGCAGGGCATCAATGTGTTTGTCATGCGGGGCGCGGTTTGCCTGGCTATTTGTACTGGTGGGGGCCAGCCGTTGGGGATGTTAGGTTGATTCTTGCAATTGGAGGGGGGTATATTCGGAAAGTTAATTACTTATGTCATGTCTTGTAGAATGTAGGAAAGGAAATATTCCTTAAAATCGTTATATACAGGCCCGGGACATTTGTCCGGGGTATACCATAGTGACTGAAAGCGATAGATATTTCATGCTCGTATGGCGATAGGTCGCAAAGGTAACTTTCTTTAAAGTAAAAAATAGGCGCCCATGAGAAAGAAAATTATTATTATTATAATATTGCAGATTTGAAGAAATAAGAATAAACAATAATGAATAAACAATTTGAAAACGATTCAAAATTCAGTATTTATAAGAAACTCTCAAATACATGAAAAAGTTATGCACCATATCTAAATATCTTTGAGCTCAAGAGGAGAAACATAATGCTGAGTTTTACTGAACAACTAAAAGAACTCATTCACGATGTAGAAACGATGGGAGGAAGCCCTGTTCAGAATATTTCGCCCCCGCTTGAACTAATGTTAAAACTAAAGGGATATGTCATCAAGGTATTGCGACAACAGCCCGAACCATTATCCCGAAATGTGGAGGGCTTTCTGTTAGAAGAATTCAATGAGGGCTTCTTTGAGGAAGGCATACGTGTCTGCTTAATACATCTGGGAGAGATGGGTATAACCAACCCAGAAGAAGTGTCCCACATACTTCACAAGGTTATTGATAGAAGAGTGGAAATGATGCTCGGCAAAGGTGATGAAAGACACCAGTCTACTCTCCACGCTAACAAAATTAGCATTTATGAAGCCATTGTGAACAGTGTCGAGTACATATGGGATGACTACGGTTCAGAGCCCACAATTCTATATAACTTTGCCAAGCAGAGATTCCTGATCGTTTGGGACTATCAGATAAATCGTTGGCAAACTACTGGATTAGGTAGATTCCTTCTTGAGCTAAAGCCTCTGCAAGTTATAAGCTTTCTTCTCACCATTGACTTGATCTTCACCACGAGTAACCGTGATTTCAGACACATGTCTGCCCAAGCACTAAAATCCCTTATAGAATCCAACGAAAAAAAGTTTTATCAAATGCCTCATCTACACGTAGAAACATTGAAACGCTTGGGAGTTCTCAGAAGCCAGTCCAGAGATTGGGAGTATGATTTGACTCCATTAGGAAAGGTTGTAATCAAAGCAGTATTATCCGAGGAAAATCCAATGAAAGAAGTTATCAAGGCTCTGGTTGAGAATGAAGAGCAGGGGATCCACTTTGAAGGCTCTGATAAAGAATTGGATTTGCTGAGAAAGCAAGTGACTTCTAAAACGATTTATCAAGGAAATCGGATATCTATTGAAAACGCCATAACTCTCTATACCAAAAGAAGTTATACAGATGCAGCGCGAGTATTCTTTCCATCCATTGAAGCAGTGGCTAATCAGATGCTTTCGATCGCAGGGGAAAAACCGACTGATTACAAGACATTCCCAGGGCTTGTACGCAAGCTTACAAGGCTTGAAGAATTAAAATTAATTCCATCTGACCTATCAAATGCCATAGATATTGCATATAGTCGGAATAAGGTACTACACGGTGAGTATGAACCACTTGAACAAGAATATGCATATCCACTCTGCGTAGCGGGGATCATTTACCTACGGCGGATACTCAATGAATTCGAAAAGATTAAGGCTAAAGTTGGATGTGAGTGACAAGGTGCATAGTAGCCTGCTTATTGTTTTATTACCTCCAAATGAGAATAAAAAAATGATGATTAGTGAAGGGGAATTATATGAATTTAGGCCATAATTTAGAATCAAATGAACATTTATCTAATGAATTAACTAAGGATGAAAATGAAACTCTGCTTGATCCTGAACCGTATTCAATATTTTTAGGTATCGTAGGTTTTCTTGGATCTGTGGCTTCAATAGCGGGATATATAGAATTTAGGAAGCAACGAAATATCCAAAGGCGCGACTCACTCAAAAAAACAATTCATGAAGCTAAAGATCTCCTCATGGCATTAGAAGTTGATACTATGCAACTCGAAGTATCTTTAAGAAAACTCGAATTCATTTTGGAACAAGGAGGCAATATGTTTCAATCCTCTTCTTGTTCGGATATTAAGCTTCAATTTGGTACTTGTAAACCTGTTTATACATTGCTAGGATTTAATAAATTCGATGAAGTTTCAATAGAATTAAATCGGCTTGTAGGAAAAAGTTTTGAGACTACTTCAGATTTATTACAAAAACTTTATAATAGTGATATTAAATTTGAAAATGAAATATATGATGATCTTATTAATTTACAGAAAAGACTTAATGCGTTGCTTCGTGAAGATTTGACTTATCAAGAGGGATTTAAGAAATATTATGAGATTATTGTTTTTACAAAAGATATTTTAAGATTGATAAGAATACAAATTTCAAGAAATTTATAATGATTCGTAAGAAAAACAATATATATTAATTTTATTAGCAAGGATCTAAATTGAATACTCGCGCCTGAAAAAAAAGAAAAAAATCGCAATTAATGATAAATATAAATAATTGAGCATCCACCTCGATGCCCTGGACAGAGCGAAGCGGCGTCCGGGGTCGGTGAC
>DAOUWY010000061.1 GCA_030666885.1 Methanosarcinales archaeon | reverse complement strand
CAAACGGTATTGAACCTGCAAACGCTTTTGAGAAATTCATATAATCTCGGATCAACCTTAATTCGAGGATTGATTCTTTTACAATATAGCTTGTGCTATCGACTTTTTTAGTTAAATCATTTATTGATTGGATATGGGAGCCAATCTGTGTAAATATTATTACATTTAATTCTAATATATTTAAAATTTATTGTGATTTTTATATATACTTTACAATGATTATTATCGCCAATCAAATTAGAAACGCCAGATTACATTCTAATTTGATGGTTTCACCTTAGTTGTATTGATTTGTGAGATAGTATTTATAGTATATTCCTAATAATACATATACTATTTTGAAAATCCCTTAGATTGATGATGAATTTTTTAAAATATGTTGGTGGCAACATTCATAATTTCATAATCATAGAAAAAACAATAGCAATATGAGTAAAAAATATATCCACTTGTTAAAATATAAACCTATCTTTCAAACTCAGGTAAGTATTTCGCAAACTGTATAAACAAGTGTGGTATTTCCAGAATAAGCGTTCATGCCCCTTCAGGCCACCCATGAGCATGAAAATACTCATTAGCTCTCCGTCTACCATCATATTTATATTAATGTCACCAATTATGATGAGACGAACTTAAGAGGTCGTTACTTTATGGCATATTTAAGGCCGAGATATAAACTGACCCAGCAGCCATTGTACCCATGATTGTCGCCTCCGAAAGGATGAACACGCACAGCAAACTATCAAATTTGATTTACGCTGCTATGTTCATTAAATATCAGAATAGGAGCGGTGTGATTATATGATATAGAGGTTCAACGTTAGTAGTTTAGGTGATTTATTTTCACAGCAAATTAAAAAACATAATAAAAAATCAATTCCAATGAACCTAGAGGATGGTCATGTAAATGGATAAAATTATAAAACTTATCAAAGAAGCTGCAAGAACCGGTAAGACTAAGCTTGACTTGAGCGGAAACCAGCTGAGCGAACTGCCGACTGAGATCGGACAGCTTGCGAACCTCACAACGCTTCACCTGAACCACAACCAGCTGAGCGAACTGCCGACTGAGATAACACAGCTTACGAACCTCACAACGCTTGTCCTGAACCACAACCAGCTGAGCGAACTGCCGGCTGAGATCGGACAGCTTGCGGATCTCACAACGCTTGACCTGAGCTACAATCGGCTCAGCAAACTGCCGGCTGAGATCGGACAGCTTGCGAACCTCAGAACGCTCGACCTTAACCACAACCAACTCAGTGAACTCCCGGCTGAGATAACACAGCTTGTGAACCTCACAACGCTTGTCCTAAACCAAAACCAGCTCAGTGAACTCCCGGCTGAGATAACACAGCTTGTGAACCTCACAACGCTTCACCTGAACCACAACCAACTCAACGAACTGCCAACTGAGATAACACAGCTTAAGAACCTTAAAATGCTTGTCCTGAGCTTCAACCAGCTCAACGAACTGCCAGCTGAAATAACACAGCTTGCGAACCTTAAAATGCTTGTCCTGAGCGGGAACCAGCTGAGCGAACTGCCAGCTGAAATAACACAGCTTGCGAACCTCACAACGCTTCACCTGAGCTTCAACCAGTTGAGAGAATTGCCGACTGAGATCACACAGCTTGCGAATCTCACAACACTTGTCCTGAGCAGGAACCCGCTGGGTGAACTGCCAGAAGAGATAACACAGCTTACGAACCTCACAACGCTTCACCTGAGCGGGAACCAGCTCAGAGAACTGCCGACTGAGATAACACAGCTTACGAACCTCACAACGCTTGTCCTGAGCAGGAACCAGTTGAGTGAACTGCCCGCTGAGATCACACAACTTGCAAACCTCACAACGCTTGACCTGGGAGGGAATCTCCTCAAATCACCGCCTCCGGAAATTGCTAGACAGGGAATTGAGGCGATCTTTGAGTATTTACGTCAACTTCCGGAAAAGGAGACTGAGGCGACGCTGGTCAATGAAGCAAAGTTGATCCTGGTGGGCCAGGGAGATGTGGGGAAAACATGCCTTGCCAAACGATTGATCTATGATGAATTTATAGAGGATAAAACGACAGAAGGAATTGATATACTAAAGTGGTCAATCACTGCGCCAACAAACGAAAAAGAAGAGATCAAGCTCAATGTCTGGGATTTTGGGGGACAGGACATCTATCATGCCACGCACCAGTTCTTTTTAACCAAACGATCCGTCTATTTGCTGGTCTGGAATGCCCGCAAATCACGTGATTATGAACACATTTACTACTGGCTGCACACCATTGAGGCATTCGGAGAAGACAGCCCCATTATATTGGTTCTGAGCAAATTGAACGAGCGCAATGATGATCTCAATATGACCGATCTCAGGGAAAAATTTCCGCAAATTATAGATTTATACAAGGTGGATAGCAAAGATGACAAAGGAATTCAAACCTTGAAGAACGTTATCAGCAATACAGCCTGGCAGCTGCCGCACATGCAGACTGCATGGATTGACTCATGGTTCAGGGTACGTGAACAGCTTGAGCAAATAGGAGAAGATTTGATAGGATACAGCGAATTTTGCAATATCTGCCACTTAGAAGGACTGGACAAAAAACAAATCGATATTTTGGATGAATATCTGCACGATCTGGGTGTAATTATTCATTTTCAGGATATAAAATTGCAGGATATGGTTATCTTAAAACCAGAATGGGCAACAAAAGCGGTTTATAAGATTCTGGATACTGATGATGTTAAAGAGAGGGGGGGCATTCTATTGCACAGTGAATTGGAGCAGATATGGGATAAGAATGTCTATCCACAAGAAGTTCACTTAAAATTGCTGGAACTCATGAATAAGTTTGAACTGGCATATGAACTCCCAGATAAGAGAAGTCACCTTGTTGCTGAACTTTTACCCAGCACTGAACCTGCGTTTGAATGGGATATGACGGAAAATTTACGTTTTTATTACCGATATGATTTTCTGCCGGCCGGTGTGATGACCCGCTTTATAGTGCGTATTCATCAGGATCTTGAAAAAAGATTAGATGGCACACAATTATGCTGGCGGGAAGGTGCAGTATTGTGCAGGAAGGAGACACGGGCTTTTGTCAGGGTCAGACCATTGGAAAAATTGATAGAGATTAAAATAAATGGAAGCAATAAAAAGGAATTGTTAACAATCATACAATATCATTTTGATGAAATTAATAAGTCCATCAAAAAAGTAAAGATTATGAAAGAAATACCATGTAGTTGTTCTACCGATTGTTCTTATAAATTTGACTACGAAGGATTATTAGATGCTGAAAAGGGTGGCATAGAAAAGATTCAGTGCCAGAAGAATTGGAAATATATTTCACTTTCATTATTGTTAGATGGGTATGAAAGAAAGGAAGATAGGATGAAAGATATGGAAAATAGAACGGTGAATGAAAGGGGAACAATAATAGATTTTAAACCATATATCGATGTAAAACCTATAATGAAAGTAAAAACAGATGTTAAGGTAGAAACAAATATTGATATAAATTTAAAAATTGATATACCTGCCATTCAATCTGAATTTGATGATTTTAAAGATTTGTTGATTGATTTTGATCCAAAGTTTGAGAGAAAATTAAACGAAATTGGCGATAATCTGGATGAGGTTAGTGCTGACAGTGATAAAGAGAAATTGGTTAAACCTTTCAACAAACTGGGCAGATTTTTGCAAAAACTTGTAGATGAAAATTCAGAATATTCCAGAATAATTTCAGGTAGTAAGAAAGGAATTGAACTCACACAGAAACTTGGTAAAACTTATAATAAATTTTCCCAGTGGATACCAACATTACCTGTCGTCCCAGACTTGTTTTTAGGGAAATAATAAAAACTGCATATCCCCTGATATTCTGAATCCTCAGCCTGCTCAAACCTGAACCTCGATATAGCCACCCCGAAAAAGATAACAGCCATAACCAAAAGCATCCCCACATCTCCTTCACGATCCCCCTGTCCCCAGATAGTAATACAGCAGGTCAAAAGATCCAAGCCGTGCGACTTGTTGAGAACAGGACTCCTGCCAAGTTCATCTGCAAAAATATCTATCTTATATCCCGGTGGCAGGTTGGAAGTCAAGAGAGCCGGAATCAATAGATGGCATGATGGCGGGTTTTATAAATGTCATGGACTGAAATACCGCTATGGCTATGAAAAATGCCATAATCATCCAGAATATCTTTTAAACACATATCCAAATAAACCCGACCAGAATGTAAAATTTTCATACATTAAAGCTTTTCCAGTGAAAAAACCTTATGAAGCAACTGTACCGCCTTCGCAGCATCGCCCTCCTTTACAACAAAAGAAATATTATGCTGGGACGAACCCTGGCTGATCATAATCACATTGACCTTATTTTGTCCAAGTGCATCAAACACCTTACCGGCAACACCCGGAGTTCCAGCCATTCCCACACCAACTATAGCAACTACAGAAATATGGACATCATGGTCTATTTCACCCACCACACCATTCCTGAACTCCTGCTTCAACGCCTTAACTGCCGGTTTTAAGTGTTCATCATCCACCACCACAGACAGGTTAGCCTCAGAAGAGCCCTGGCTGATCATGATAATGTTCACACCCGCATTGGCAAGTGCACTAAAAGCCCTGGCTGCCACGCCGATAGTACCTACCATGCCCGCACCGCTAATATTCACCAGTGCCACCTTATCGATCACAGTTACAGCCTTTACCACATTCCGGACAGTCTTTTGTTCCTTCACTATAAGGGTCCCGGGATATTCCGGCTCGAATGTATTTTTGACCCTGACAGGTATATCGTGGCGTATTGCAGGCTCTATAGCCTTGGGATGCAGTACCTTAGCCCCAAAGAATGACATTTCCATTGCCTCAATATAGGATATTACCTCCAGGGGTCTTGCCTCGGGAACCAGCTTTGGGTCTGTAGTCATGATACCAGGCACCTCTTTCCATAGCCATATCTCATCGGCATTGAGGGATGCCCCGATAATGGATGCAGTGAAATCTGATCCACCGCGGCCAAGTGTAGTGATAATACCGTGCTCATCTTCCCCGATGAATCCTGCCACTACAGGTATAGTGCCCGGTAATAACGGAGATAGATGCTTCTTGATATTCTTATATGATGATTCGAGGGGATAGGCGCTACCGAAATTGTCATCAGTGATTATCCCTATCTCGCCGCCTGTGAAATGACTTGATTCGACACCAAGTGATCCGATGGCACCGGATAGGATGGGTGCAGCCATTCGTTCCCCATAGGATGACAGGTAATCAATGGACCGCAATGTAAGCTCTCCAAGATAACAAATACCTGTAAGGGCTTTTTCAATCTCCTCTATCCTTGCATCCAGTCTGGCAATGATATCTTCGACATTTGAATTATTGCCTACTGCTTCACGGGTAGCCGTATGATGCTGTTTAGTAAGATCAGCTATGAATTCCTTTACCCTTGAGACCTCACCATCTTTCGAAGCCTTATGCGCCTCCTCAAGTATGGCATCGGTGACCCCGCCCAGAGCCGATGTTACCACTACTATCTGGTAGTCTTTATCCTGGTAACCCTTTACCAACTCTGCCACATGCCGTAGTTTCTTACCATCGGCAACTGATGTTCCGCCAAACTTCATTATTATCTTCATAGGAAAACCACTGGTGTCTATATTAAGTCCTTAACTGGTCAGACAGCTAAATAAGATTTTTGTTTAACCTGACTTCCGCAATTGGAATTCGGGGTCTTGAAAAAGAAAAAAAAGGAAAAAAAGCAAGTACTTATGCCGCTGGTTCCTTTACAGACGGCTCGGCAAGGACTTGTGACTTAAGGATCTCAACACGCCTTAGCGGATAGAGGGTTTTTACATTCCTGTATATCTGGGCAGAGAGTTTCCCCAGTACAGCATCCTGTACAAAGGTGTTGAAATCTGATTCACGGGCCCTTTGCCGGACTATTGAGGTCATATACTGCCTGATAGCTTTGATCTGGCTGGACCTGGCCCGCTTGACTGTGAAACATGTTGGTTTGACACGGAACTTATATCCGTCGCTGGTCATTACATCCAGATTTGCAGTGACCATTGAAGTCTGTCTCTTTATCAGTGACCTCAGGTAATCCCTTGTGAGGTCATGACCAATGAACTTGGTATAGGCTGAGTCTCCTCCTATCTGGTCGATCCTGAGCGCCAGTTTTACATTATACTTTGACATGTCATTGGTGAGATCTCCCAGTGTGACCTCAATAACCCTGCCCAGTAATTGTTCAGGTTCATTGGAAAAAGTTTCACCGATTTCCTGCTGCCCCATCATGTCAGGTGTGACTATATTGTACCACTGCTTGGATTTCCAGCCATCGACTTTTCTTTGACCTCTTTTCGCTTTTGCCAAACTTGTTCCTCCGATTATAATATCATTTTAATATTTGATTTATTTTGGTCCATTCTCATTATGGATACCGTAATGTGATGGGTACCTAAGTGGGTTTATCATTATATAAATGTGATGTCTTGGGAATTCCACTTCACGGACCTCCTTTACAGTATTCACAGTACCTACTGGCAACCGGGGCCACTACAACTAGAAAAACCAAGTGGGACAGCGCGGATTCGAACCGCAGTCCAAGCGCCCCAAACGCTCGAGGATCGGCCAGGCTACCCTACTGTCCCGCAATAAAATATCGGCTGTATTGCCTACTGTACTCGTTAATCGATTAAAAGCCTTTCCATCTACAGGAACTTCGGCCTTACTGACAGATACACCGGCAGTGCCAGACCCTTATACGGCAATCCTGCGATCTCGGCCTGTACCCTGGCAGACAGGTCCCATGCCTTCATCATTACTTTTTTGGGCTTGTCAGGCTGGCTCTCGGATCGCACAGTCACACTAAGGTCGCCCGATGCAAACTCCTCATCTCCCAGCACGACCACGTACGGAATCCATTCCATACCTGCATCCCGTATCTTCTTGCCCACAGTCTCGGCCCTGTCATCAATATCCACCCTGCAGCCCAGCATCTGCGCCACTTCTCCGGCCGATTCCATATGCCGCTGTGCTACCGGTATCACCCTGACCTGGGTGGGTGACAACCAAACCGGCAGTATGGGCACTTTGCCCGCCTGTGTTTGCATATGCTGCTTCTCAAGCAGGCCGTAGATAATACGCTCGATGGCACCGCTTGGCGAGCAGTGCAGGATAGTAGGACGTTGTGCCTCACCGTCCCGGTCAATATAATTGATATCGTACCTCTCGGCATTTTCCACATCTATCTGCACCGTGGACAATGCACTGGCTTTATCCAGGGCATCGATGAAATTGAACTCGAACTTCAGCACGAAATAGAAGAACCTCTCATCCCACATTTCCACAATCACGGGCTTGTCAACCACACGGGCAAGTTCGGTAATGAACTCCTTATTCTCCTCATAAAAATCCCTGGTGAACCGTATCGCAACCTCATAGTCCTCCAGCCCCAGCCCCATGGTGTCCAGCACGCTCATGCACATATTATACTGCTCACCAAACTCTATGATGGCCTGCTCCATATCAGCCGCCAGCGTGTGCATATCAGGCATGGTAAAGGCCCGCAATCGTCGCAACCCCACCAGTTCGCCGCTCTGCTCCTTGCGGAAACTGTACCTGGTCATCTCGATCATCTTCAAGGGCATGTCGCGGTAAGAGATGGTCATGTCGTGGTTCATCAGGAACTGGCCAAAACAGGCGGCAAAGCGCAAAAAGAGGCTCTTCTTGTCGGCCTCGATCGAGTACTGGCGTGCAGGGAACCGGTCCAGGTATTTTTTTAGCGTGGGATGGTTCATATCGTACATGAGTGGAGTTTCCACTTCCATGGCACCCATCAACGCCGAACGATCCAGCACATAGGTTTCCAGCAGGCTCTTTATAAGCCTTCCCTTTGGATAGAAACGCATGTTGCCGCTGTCGCTGCCGGGTTCATAATCCGCAATCTCAAGCCGTCGCATCAGTTCCACATGAGGGGGTATACGGTCCACTGCCCTGCTCTTGGACACTTCGTAGTCTTTGAACTTACGCAGGTTATCGTGTCTGGTGAAATCAAAATCATCAAATGAATGCAGCTTTCCGTCCGGGGTCAGGATGTGCCAGTAGGACTTGGCTTTCTCTTCGGCCTTGATGGCCTCGCTTACCACTTCTTCCTTCCCTGGTGCAGGTGCTGCGGATGCCGCGGGTACTGTAGATACTGCTGATGCGACACCGCCCGGTGTTGCTTCTCCTTCCACACGTATGGTTCTGGAAAGTTCTGACAGGGGGTGGCCCTTGCATTTTATCTCAAATGCCTTGTAGAAACCGAACGGAGCCCGCCTGACATTATATTCATCTTTAAGTGCGGCTTCCATATCCTTAAGGACCCGTACTGCCACTTTTGGTGATGACAGGGAACTGCTCAGGTGGGCATAGGGATAGAGCATGATATTCTCTGCTTTGACCTGGCCTGCTACTTTCTTTATCTCATCAATTGAAGCGGCAACGGCCTTATTCGGATCGGTTTCGTCTGCTTTTTCCACAGCGATAAAGACGGTCAGTGCCTCGTCCATGCTGCCATGGTGCATGTCTTCATCTATCGTTTCTGCTACAGGGGTTTTTTTCTTAACCTGGTATTCGATATGGTCCGAATGGATGAGTAGTATCTGCATAATATTGTCACCATTGTTTTGGTAATTGATAATGCTTAGATTAGATAAGGATTTTGTTTGAACGCAATAGTACACAAATCACAGGTGGATTTTAGTTTAAGACACTGGTTCTGTAAATATCCGACTCCATAAGGGATATAAATAATTTTGTCTCTGGATTTTAATCCACACCTCGGTAACAGAACCAAAATTGTAAAAGTGGATACCCTATTTAGTAAAAAATTCCAACTATTAATTT
>DAOUWY010000200.1 GCA_030666885.1 Methanosarcinales archaeon | reverse complement strand
TTTCATCTTCAGGTTGGGTTTTATCTTCAGATAGAGTTTTATCTTCAGATTGGGTCTTAGCCTTTTCTTCAATCTCCTGGTTTCCAGGTTCGGTTATTACCTCGAATCCCGTATACGTCCTGTATATGGCAAGCATGAAACCGTAAGCAGCAGGGCCGATTATTATCCCCATGGCACCGACCACGAACAGTGGGGCGGTAAAGGACAGCAGTGTTATGATGGGATGGATATTTCCATGCTGCATCATCAGCCTGGGCCTGATAATGTTGCCGGGAATAGTCTCAAGGAACAACCAGCCAAATATTACGATCACCACGGCCTTTACCGGTTCATTGACCAGGTAAAAATAGATGGCTGCCGGTACATAGAATGTGCCTGGTCCCACGATCGGCAGCAAGGCCAGGACTGCAATGACAGCACCCCACATTATAGGATATGGTACACCAATAAGCATCAGGCCGATACCGCCGATTATTCCGGTCAGCACGCAAACGACCAGGTAAACATTGAAAAGGCTGTTGTATATACCATTCAGGTGCTGCAGGAATTCCCTGACGATCTCTACCCTGTTGGAAGGCAGTATATTAATGAATGTCTCAACTATATTCCCGCCGTCGATGAGCAGGTAATAAAGTAAAAATATCACCACACCCAGTTGCATGGCAAAGATCGCAATATTGGATATGAAATTCAACACAACATGCTGGACATTGTTTACTATGAACAGTATGGCGGAAGATGCCGAACTGGAAAGATTGGATTTCATGTTTTCCTGTATGGTATCAGGGATGTACTTGCCGATCAGTTCCATGCCATAATCTAACAGCATATTTATGTCGGTTTGCAGGGCATCAGGTTCGAATTTTGACAGTTCCGAGCCCAGGATGAATATGATGTTCAGGAACACACCTATAAAAATTAATGCCACGATAGTGATGGTCAGGACTGCCGTGATCTGCCGGTTCTTGATCCTGGTAATTTCCCGAATCTTTTTATCCAGGGGACGCAGTATAAATGCACAGAATATGCTCAATATAATCACATTTACGAATACCCATGAAAGATAGATGATCAAAAGAGCAACTGCTAGAATCAATATGCCCACAATCAGGGTGAAACGTTTTCTGTCCAGCGGGCCAGTCATAACCTATAAATGATTTTACTGATTCAAAAGTTTTTCTGATACTTTTACGATAAGTATAAAATGAATCATGATATAAATGGAAATAACAATGATAGACCTTCATACCCATTCAATATTTAGCGACGGTGAACTGCTTCCAAGCGAACTTGTTCGCAGGGCCGTGGTACACGGTTATACTGCCATTGCTATTACGGACCATGTGGATTTTACTAATATTGAGTATGTACTGGACGGGATCAAAAAAGCCAGGTATCTTGAAGAAGTCTGGGATATCAGGGTACTTGCAGGAGTTGAGATAACGCATGTGCCCCCGCAGAAGATGCCGGCAATGGTTGATCTTGCACGTGAACTGGGCGCTGAAATAGTCGTGGTACACGGAGAAACACTTGCCGAGCCTGTGCTGCCCGGGACGAACAGGGCAGCTATCGAGGCAGGGGCCGATATACTTGCGCACCCGGGATTGATCTCAAAGGAGGATGCTGTACTGGCAGCCAAACTGGGGGTGTGCCTTGAGATCACTGCGCGCTGCGGGCACAACCGGGCCAATGGTCATGTGGTAAGAATGGCCAGAGAAGTCGGGGCAGATATGATAGTTGGTACTGATTCCCATTCACCAGGGGATCTGGTTACTGATGAAGAGGCGCTTAAGATCGCTATGGGTGCGGGGTTAAGTGAAAAACATGCACAGGATGTGTTATTTTCAAAACCTTTAAATCTGATAGACACCAGGTAATATAGCGCTTGCGATTACTTTATATAATATTACAGGCGTATTTATATTACTTTTATTGAGGTGCATTATTGAAAATATTAGGAACGGTTTCACATACTTCAAGTCATAAAAACTTAATTGTCAGAGGGGATAAAACAAATAAGGCTGGTAATAAGAAGTTATTCAGGATAAATAACCTTGTTTTTGACAGGAAAAATACGAAGATCGGAAAGGTCAATGATGTGTTCGGACCTGTAGACCAACCGTATTTTTCTGTAAGGGTTTTTAAAAATGTGGCCGGAGAAAACCTGAGGGGTTTCAAAGGCAAGCACGTATATGTGAAATAATTGCAAAGTGGTTGCAGTTTTCACATGGATGATAATGATAATATTAGATTAATGATAAGATTGAAGCAGAGGGATTAGTAATAAATGCCTGAATTAGAAAAAGAAAGAGAGATTGAGAGGTCTGAGAGAAGTAAAATACGTGAGAGTATCAAGCTCAGAAAGGAAAAGGAAAAGGTCGGATCATTCGAGAAGCCTACTATAGAATGTCCCGAGTGCGGTAGCCGCAGTCTGGTACAGGATTATGAACGGGCGGAACTTATATGTAACGAATGCGGTCTTGTGGTGGATTCCGAGTTTATTGACCAGGGACCTGAATGGAGAGCGTTCGACCATGACCAGCGTATGAAAAGAAGCAGGGTGGGCGCGCCCATGACCTATACTATTCACGATAAGGGCCTGTCAACTATGATCGACTGGCGAAACCGTGATTCTTACGGTAAATCCATATCATCAAAAAGCAGGGCCCAACTTTACAGGCTGCGAAAGTGGCAGCGCCGTATCAGGGTCAGCAATGCTACTGAGAGGAATTTAGCTTTTGCATTATCAGAACTGGACAGGATGGCCAGTGCACTGGGCCTGTCCCGGAATGTGCGGGAAACTGCGGCTGTGGTCTACCGCAAAGCTGTTGACATGAACCTGATCAGGGGCCGGAGTATTGAGGGTGTGGCTGCTTCTGCACTGTATGCAGCCTGCAGGCAGTGTAATGTGCCAAGGACACTGGACGAGATCGCTGAAGTATCCAGGGTCAGCCGCAAGGAGATTGGCCGTACATACCGGTTCATTTCCAGGGAACTGGGCCTGAAACTCATGCCCACCTCCCCTATTGACTATATCCCAAGGTTCTGTTCCGGCCTGAACCTGCATGGCGAGGTGCAGTCCAAAGGTGTGGAGATCCTGAGGCAGGCGGCAGAGAAGGAACTCACCTCCGGGCGCGGACCTACTGGTGTGGCTGCGGCAGCTATCTATATTTCAAGCATACTGTGCGGTGAACGCAGGACCCAGCGGGAAGTGGCAGAGGTTGCCGGTGTCACGGAAGTGACTATACGAAACAGGTATAAGGAACTGGCAGAACAACTGGATATTGAGATAATACTGTAAGGATGGGCATTTTTTTATGCCTGTCCAATCCCGGATGTTGGTATCGTATTGAAGATGAGTCACCGCTTCATAAAAGGCTCATGAAGACCTTTGGTCATATCAACCACAGGATCATGGTATCCACATCAGGGAAATTGGCTTTTTTACCGGATTTCTGGTAATGTTGGAACTAATAAAAATGCTGGGCATTGGTTTTAGTGTCGGGCTGACCGGTGCACTTGTACCCGGACCTATGCTTTTTGCTACTATTGAGACTTCCCTGAAGAAAGGCTGGACAAGTGGTCCACTGGTTGTATCGGGCCATGCCCTGGTCGAGGTTCTGTTATTTATTGTTATAGTTGCCGGGTTTTCAACCTTGGCAACCCAGGGTGTCATTCTCTGGATATCTGTTGTCGGGGGTGCGGTACTGGTGGTGTTCGGCATCTTAACTGTCAAGGAAGGGAAGCATGCTACCCTTTCGGGGGGCAGTAGCGTGTTCAAGAGCCCATTTGCTGCCGGTGTGATTACGTCGGTATTGCATCCGTATTTCTGGCTGTGGTGGCTGACGGCAGGGGCGGGGCTGGTTCTTGTGGGGCTTGAGACGAGCCTGTTTGCTGCTTCTATATTTTTGGTGGGTCATTTTATGGCAGACCTGGGCTGGTACACTTTTGTGTCTACTGCTATAAGCAGGGGGAAGTCACTGATGTCCGAGAGGACTTATCAGCGGGTGCTGATGGGGTGCGGTGGATTTTTGGTGGTGTTCGGGTTGTGGTTTATGGGGAGTCGGGTGTATCTGTATTAAATAATCCTGAATTTGATGTATACATTATAACCTGCTGATTGCCCTGTGGACCGGATAAGCAGTTATCTTTGTGGATTCGTGTTGTACAGCCCCTTTTTTACTGCACTTCCCCGCTGCCCGCCCTATTCAACTTGTTCCTATATTAGTCTCACAAACGGACACAATAAATATAATTATAATCTGGATGAAAATATTAATCACCCAATAATTTGATTTTACTGCATGATTTCACGAGAATTCATATTTAACTATCTCAAAGAAAAACAAGATTCAGCTGGTGGATATACCGGTGATGACA
>DAOUWY010000076.1 GCA_030666885.1 Methanosarcinales archaeon | reverse complement strand
TTACAGACGGCACATCAGTCTCGGGATACATCCTGGCCGCCCCGGGCAAAGGTCTCATATATGCCGAGTTACCGTCAGGCAGTCCTCTCCTTGTCTCTTCGGGAATGGCTTCCAGTGTAATACGTGCCCGCTCGATAACCATTTGCATGGCTCCCTGTGCCCTGTCTTCCAGATCTGCAACCATTATGACACAGTCCCCGTCCCCGGCACCCACTGCCTCGCGCACGGTAACCACTTCCTGTTCGGTTATGCCGTATGCAGGGAGTTCATCTGTATGGAATATCCCGCCGACGCCTGATTTTTTAGCATAGTCTGAAAACTCGGTACCCAGCCTGCGCCCGGGCTGTATCTCGCGGCCCACATGCCCTGCAAAACCCGGCAGGTTCAATGCCATTACAACACCGTGCTTCAATGCTTTTTTAATGACCTTTGACTGGGTTTGGGTGAACAGGTGTGTGACATTGACAATATCCCCTGGAACCGAAGCATTGCTGGATTGCAGTTTTTCCATAATATCAAGCAGGTTCACCTGCCGCTCTACTTCCTGCTCCACAATGGTCTCGATAAGGTCCAGGGCCTGCACGCCTTTGATCTCCACCCGTGCACCCCTGGCAATTGAGATGTTCACATCCTGCCTGATGGTACCAAGGCCACGCTTGACCCTGCCTGTGGAGCGCAACAGCATGCCTATGGTCCCGGCCACTTCCCTGGCATGGGCAGGTGATACAATATCGGGGTCGGTCCCGATCTCCACAAGTGGAATGCCCTGTCTGTCAAGTGAATATATTACACTGTCCACTTTATCCTCTACCTTCTGGGCAGCATCTTCTTCCAGGCATAGTACACCGACACCAACATCTCCCTGGGTGGTCTCAATGTACCCGTTTGTGGATACCAGGGCAGTACGCTGGAATCCGGATGTATTGGAACCATCTATGACGATCTTACGCATTGTAAAGACCTCATCGAACGGGTCCATGTTCATGAGTTTGGCTATCTGTAGTGTGAGCTCCAGTGCCTCCGGGTTCAACTCCCTGGGCGGCTCCTCGTCATTTTCTACCAGGCATGTCGTATCATAGGCTTTGTAAACGAACTGTTTTGTCAGCATGGCCTCTTCGGCCGCGGCACGGTCTATTTCCCCCATCTCGCTGCGGGTGGGACGCAGGTACCTGAAGAACTCAAAGTTGGAATTCCCTACATCTCTTAACATTGTCGGGCAGCCGCAGAACAGTTTCTCTTTTGTGTCAAGCTGCTGGTGGATCTCAAGACCTGCCATCAAGCCCAGTTTATTATAATCATACTTGCTGCTCATGGGTATCTAGCTCTCAGGGTGGTGTGTAATGTTGTATAAAACTATTGATATAGTCGGCACAGTTCCATAATCCGGTTATGCAGTAAAAAGCAGCAATATTATAGTTAAAAACCAAACAAGTAAAACTTACTCTTTGCGAACTTTGCGCTCTTTGCGGTGGCAATATATTTAAAAACAATGTCTCCCCACCACTATTATTTTTTACCGCAAAGTGCGCAAAGAGCGCAAAGTGGTAATATGATAAGTAATGGATATTATGTTACTGACTATATCACAGATATCCTGCTTCTGGTGCACAGGGCCGTGTATGCTGCCGGGATGAGTGTAGAAACTGTCTATCGAGTTAATTTAATAAGGAGGTATTATCACCAAATTGTCATTAGCTCAGATCAGATGCTACCTGCATTCCTCAATATATTTTCTTTCATTTGAATTGTAGGACGTCTGTTTTTTTACAATCCGGAATATATCCGGCAAAGGCTTAATAACATAATAACATATTTAGGATTACCTAAATATTCAAAATAGAGATGATACATTTGGAACAAATACTCACAAATTTACAGCCAAAACAGAAAGCAAGGATTCTAAGACTTGAAGGTGGATTCGGCTTCCAGAAAAATATACGATCAAGAGGTATACTTGAAGGAAAAATTGTAGAGGTAATAACCAGACAGCCCGTTGGTGGGCCTATTGTCATTAGTATAGATAAAAGAACGACCGCAATTGGCAGGGGAATGGCCTCAAGGATTATAGTAGCGGTGTAGTAATGGATATACAAAAAGTAAAGACAATCCTGCTGATGGGAAATCCCAACGTCGGAAAAAGTGTGGTTTTTTCCCGATTAACAGGAGCAAATGTGATAGCTTCTAATTATCCAGGAAGTACTATCGAGTTCACAAAGGGATTAATGCGAATAGAGGGCAGTAAAGAAGAACTGATCGACGTTCCCGGCACATACTCCCTGGAACCGACAAACACAGCAGAAGAAGTTGCAGTAAAAATGCTGGATGAAGGGGATTTAATAATAAATGTCATTGACTCCACAAACCTGGAGAGAAACCTCTTTCTTACACTTGAATTATTACAGCGCAATACTCCGGTAGTAGTTGCTCTAAATATGTGGGATGAGGCAAAACATAATGGAATAACTATAAATCCGGATGAACTTGAAAAACTATTGGGCGTGCCTGTTGTGCCCATTGTTGCATTAACTGGTGAAGGCATAAAAACAATGCTATCGCGCCTGAAGGAAACACATATTCCCACAGACATATCACGGAGTGATGCTGAAAAATGGATACACATCGGAGAGATAATCAAAAAAGTACAAACAATTGAGCACAGGCACCATACAATCTGGGAAAAAATATCTGATGCTACAGTAAAACCAACAACCGGACTTCCGATAGGATTGGGTGTGATCCTTCTGACATTCTCTTTTATCAGGTTTATCGGTGAGGGCCTTATTGGCCATGTGCTTGAGCCGTTATTTGACCTATATACGCCAGTTGTAATGGAAATAAGCAGTGCCATCGGCCCCGGTATATTCCATGATATAATTATCGGGAGGTTGATCGATGGGAATATCGACTACGTACAGTCAATGGGACTCCTGACTACCGGCATTTTTGTGCCTTTCGGAATGGTACTTCCGTATATCCTTGCATTCTATTTCGGCTTATCTATCTTAGAGGATACGGGCTACTTGCCTCGCTTATCCGTACTTTCGGACACTATATTCCACAAATTCGGACTTCACGGTTGTGGGATAGTATCTGTATTTTTAGGTTTGGGGTGCAACGTGCCCGGTGCTTTATCCACCAGGATACTTGAAACGAGAAAGCAGCGGTTCATATCGGCCACACTACTGGCAATTTCTATACCATGTATGGCGCAGATAGCAATGGTATTTGGCATTTTAGGCAGTTATGGTATGCAATATGTGCTGATGGTCTTTATTGCCCTTATTACAACTTATATATCTGCCGGCTTACTTTTGAACAGGTATATAGCAGGTGAAAGTCCTGAACTATTTCTTGATATTCCACCTTACCGCAGACCATATGGTAAAGCCCTTTTGAAAAAGACATGGATGCGTGTAAGGATCTTTCTTACAGAAGCGATACCATTTGTTTTCCTTGGAGTTCTATTTATCAATATATTGTATGCTGTAGGCATTATTGACATTTTAGGTGCGTTTTTTTCACCTGTAATTAGCGGCATATGGGGTCTGCCAAAGGAAGCAGCAGCAGCTTTGCTTATTGGCTTTTTAAGAAAGGATATGGCCATTGGTATGCTGCTGCCGCTTGGAATGAATCCATTTCAATTGGTAATCGCATCAACTGTCCTTACAATTTATTTTCCTTGTGTTGCCACATTTGCAGTACTCGTGCGTGAACTGGGAATAAAGGATCTCTTAAAGTCGGTTTTACTGATGATAGCTGCCGCCATTATAGTGGGCGGGATAATGCGATTGATATTACTGGGGTTCTGATACTATGCAGGATACTTTACCAGCACAAAATTCAATGGAGGATCAGGTAATTGGCCTTAAAAACAATTGAAGAATATATCGAGGTCATCTATACACTTGAGATGAGATCAGGACGTGCTCATACAACGGATATTGCATCAATTCTCAAGATCAAACCTCCAAGTGTAACCGAAATGTTACAAAAGCTGCATGGTATGGACCTTGTAATTTATGAACCATATCGGGGCGCAAAGCTCACTCCACCAGGAATGGAAATGGCAGAGGAATTGATGCAAAGTCACAAGACACTGGTAGAATTCTTTGAGATCATTGGTATTGATAACGAGACTGCTGAGGTTGATGCCTGCCAGATAGAGCATCATGTGGCTTCTAAAACAATGATCCAGTTGAGAAAATTTATTGAATTTATACAGAAAGCACCATGTGAACCTATATGGCTCAAACATTTTGAATATTTTGATAAAACAGGCAAAAGGAAAAAGTGTAATTTAAAATGAATGTCTGTTTGGTTCATATGAACCTATATGTAGTAAAAAGGCGAGGTGCTGCAAAACTATTATAGTAGTTGAATGCCGAATATATTCGGGATTAAATCTAATAACTCCCATAACCGATATTGAGTGTGAAAAATATGGATCAAGTAAAAAATAAAAAACCAATTGATGACAACAAGAAGATAACTGAAAACCTCCAGAAGATCAAGAACAAGATTATGGTAATGAGTGGAAAAGGCGGTGTTGGAAAAAGCACGGTAGCTGTAAATCTGGCATACGACCTTTCAAATCAAGGTCTGGATGTCGGACTTTTGGATGTTGACCTGCACGGCCCCAGTACTCTTAAAATGTTGAATATTGAAACTGGAGAGGTAAAAGGAGATACTGCAGGTATTTTTCCGGTCGAGGTTACTCCACACTTAAAAGTTATGTCAATGGGATTATTTCTCGCTGAAGTAGATATGCCGGTAATATGGAGAGGGCCTGTAAAGATGGGAGCGATCAGGCAGTTCCTTGAAGAAGTTCACTGGGGTAATCTGGATTACATGATCATTGACCTGCCCCCCGGTACAGGTGATGAACCGTTAAGTATTGCCCAGTTAATTCCTGATATCAATGGAACAGTAATAATCACCACTCCCCAGGATATTGCTCTTCTTGATTCAAAAAAGGCTGTAAACTTTGCAAAGACACTCAAAATACCAGTCATAGGAATCATTGAAAATATGAGTGGTTTTACCTGTCCTCACTGCGGTGAATCTATAGATCTCTTTAAAGTTGGCGGGGGAGAAAATGCAGCTCGTGAGTTAAATGTGCCGTTTTTGGGTAGAATACCTATTGATCAAAAAATCGTTGAGGACTGTGATAATGGTACTCCGTTTGTTGCATCCGGTGATAAATCAGGATCAACTGAGTCTTTCAAAGAGATAGTTGCAAATATCAAGGACTATGTAAATTAAAATCAATAATATGGATGCCAGAATATTTTATACGTGGGCAAACTTGATAGACATAATAATTAACTATAATTAAACAAATAAATAGGAGTAAGTATGAAAATAGCTATTACATCAACAGGGGATAATTTCGACAGCCAGATGGACCCCAGATTTGGAAGATGCCAGTATTTTGTGATCGTGGACCCGGATACAATGGATTATGAAGCTATGCAAAATGAAAGTGCAATGGCTTCCGGCGGGGCCGGGATACAGGCTGCGCAAACCATTGTTAATATAGGGATTAATACACTAATAACCGGGAATGTGGGACCAAATGCTTTTGAAGTACTCTCAGCCTCCGGTATTGAAACTATGACCGGTGCCAGTGGAACTGTCAGGCAAGCATTAGAACTGTATAAAAACGGCAGTTTGCAGTCAGCGGCGGGTGCGACAGTTAGTTCTCATGCAGGGATGCCTGTTAAGGATTCCGGACAAGGAGCAGGCCAGGCATCAATGACAAAAGAACAGAAAATCTCAATGCTGGAAGATGAACTGGAACAGGCCACGTTACAATTGGCCCAAATTAAGAAAAAACTTGAAGATATGAAAAAATAAGAGGTGAATGAATGCCAGCAGGTCAAGGAAGCGGGAGTGGAAGAGGTAGCGGAATGGGCAAAGGTGGACGACGGCAGGGCATGGGCCCTCCGAAGGAGTGTAAATGTCCAGGTTGCGGATACACCAGCCCACACCAGCCAGGACAGCCGTGTGCCAATCAGGCATGTCCGAAATGTGGAAATAATATGGTAGGAATGTAATTTACTGTTTAAGGAGAATAAAAAATGAAAGTATGCGTCCCGACAATGGAGAATGGCGGTTTGAATGATATGGTAGCCCAGCATTTTGGCAGGGCACCCACTTATACTATAGTTGATATTGAAACAAATGCAGTTGAAGTGATTCCGAATGTAAGTGAACATATGGGAGGTACCGGGGTTCCCCCTGAGTACATAGCACCAACAGGTGCACATATTATGCTCTGTGGAGGACTTGGACCAAGGGCAGTAAATATGTTCGAAGAATATGGGATCGATGTATTTGTAGGTGCTTCGGGAACAGTCCAGGATGCAATAGCTGCATGGCAGAAGGGACTGTTAAGTGAAGCTACTGATGAGAATGCCTGCCGTGAGCACAGGCATGAATAAGATCAAAAGGCGAATCTAAACACTTGAAAGGGAGGTGAAATAAATGCCAGGAGGAGATGGAACAGGACCTTCAGGTTTAGGTCCGAGGACAGGCAGAGCAGCAGGTTATTGTGCACGATATCCGGACCCGGGATATATGAATCCCATTCAAGGCAGGGGTTTTTATCGCGGTGGAGGCCGGGGTCACCGTAATTTGTACTATGCGACAGGCTTAACTGGTTGGCAGCGCGGTGCTTATAGCTACCCACTACCAGTGGTTCAGGCAATTACAAAAGAACAAGAGCTTGCTGAACTGAAAAACGAGGCCGAATACCTGGGAAATGAGTTGAATGAGATAAATAAAAGGATTCAGGAGATTGGGGAATAAAATCCCCAGTCAATTTTTTTTATTTGAATCTATATTAAATATTTTTATATATAAATAAATTTGGTTGCAGTTATCATTTATGCAACACAAGGTAGAGAAAATGTCTAATATTAAAGTAATGATCAAGATCAATAATATGTAATTTCAGGAGATGAAACAAATGGCAGAAGAATTTAAATGGTATTTAAAAGATGCGATAGTAGATGCAGGCATGTGTACAAATTGCGGTGCGTGTGCCGCAGTGTGTCCATATGATATAATTGAGTTCGATGAGAACGGTCCGAAGTTGAAAGATGAATGCTACAGAAACGGAGAAGGTGCATGCAAGGATGTGTGTCAGCGGGTCATGACAGATGCATCACGCTTATCCATGAACGTATTCAATTTCATGGCAAAACCTCCATCACTCATCGGACAGTACGAAAAGATCGTTGCCGCAAGGGCTACAGATTCCGCAATACGTGAAAAAGCCCAGGATGGCGGTGCTGTGACAGCACTTTTGACATACTGCTTTGACAACGGATTGATCGATGGTGCAGTAACTACTACAGGGATTGCAAAACCAAGTTCACATATCATAACAAGCAAGGACGCTCTTTTAGATGCCGCAGGTGCAAAATATTCCACAGTTCCTGTAATGGCTGCACTCAAAGAGACAACTGACACTCTCAAAAATGTTGCGATAGTAGGACTTCCATGCCACACTTACGGAACAAGAAGAACCCAGTTCTTTGGCGGATTGAATGTTCATCCAATTGAAGTCGGGAAAGAAGGAGAAAAGGCAAAGATACCAAACATCGCATACACTATTGGTTTGTTCTGTATGGAGAATTTCAATAATGAGAAACTGTCTGCTTACTTCAAAGATGCCGGTCTTGACCTGGACAAGATAAAGAGATTGGAAATACACCTTGATGAGATGATCGT
>DAOUWY010000278.1 GCA_030666885.1 Methanosarcinales archaeon | reverse complement strand
GGTTCTTTCATGCTAAATAAAAAGTCTCCGACTCTGATGAGTTCCCGCCTGTCTCAATGATCTATGACTCAAAACCCAAATTCCCTGCAAGAATATATGCCGGTGAAAAGGCAAAAATAGTGGAATTCCTTTCCGAATTCACACCCCACCCGCCAATGGCAAGGAATGTTGCCAATACTGTCCTTTCATTTGCAGAAGAATCAGGATGTTCAAGAATAATTTCCCCTGAGACACAGATACTGGATGAAGATGGTTCCAAACTATTTGGAATAGGAAGTACGGACGCTGCCAGGAAGGAACTGGAACAACTTGAAATTGAACCGCTTATCCACAGCATGATTCCTGGTATTTCAGGAGTGCTCCTTAATGAAGGCAAGATACGGAACCTGAAAGTGTTAGTACCCATTGCCCGGAAAGGTAACAACATTTCAGATGCCAGGACAGCAGCACATGTGATAGAAATGATCGACAAGCTGATTCATACCATCAATATCGACCTGGAACCTCTGTATAACGAAGCTGAAAATGTGGAGAAGCATCTTACCAGCCTGAGGAAACAGGCCGCTAAACCCACAGATGACCACTATGGAATGTACAGGTAACAGTCCGGGCAGGCCCGGAATGGAAAGAATTATTTACCTGATTGCTATTTATTCACTCCGACCATGAATGAAATAAATCCCTGGGAATCATCATCCATAGACGACTACCAGAAACTCTTTGACGAATTTGGCATATCCCGCTTCGATGAACTGCTGCCCCGTATCAGGCATCCCCACCGCTTTATGCGCCGCGGAATAATCTTCGGACACCGTAGTTACGATTCTATAGTAGATGCCATGAACTCCAAAAAACCATTCGGTGCCATGAGCGGATTCATGCCTTCAGGCCACATCCACCTGGGCCACAAAATGGTTATGGAGGAGATAATATGGCACCAGCAGCAGGGCGGTACCGTGTTCATGGCAGTGGCCGACATGGAAGCGCATAGCGTACGTGGTATCTCGTGGGAGGAGTGCAGGCGAATAGGGGTGGAGGAATATATCCTAAGCCTCATCGCCCTGGGATTCGAACCAGAAGGCGGGCGAATCTATTCCCAGTCCACAAGCCCACAGGTGCGCGATCTTGCCTTTGAACTGGGTGTTAAGGCAAATTTTTCGGAACTAAGCGCCATCTACGGATTCAACGGCGAGACCAATATAGCACACATGGTATCGGCCACTATGCAGAGTGCTGATATCCTGCACCCGCAACTTGAGGAGTTTGGTGGACCGCGGCCTGTGGTTATACCGGTGGGTGCAGACCAGGACCCACATATCAGGTTGACCAGGGGGCTGGCTGATAAGGTGAACATGTTCCATGTATTCCAGACTGAAGGTGTAGTTAAGGTATACTCCAAATCGGCACCTGAAAAAGCATTCAAGACCCTGGCAAAACGACTGGCAGTGGACTTTAACAGGGGTGACATCAAGATGTTCGAGGGACATATCGATGTGAAAGGCGATATGGAACATGTGCAGGATGCTGTCAGGGACGTTGAACTGCTGGTTGGCGGCTATGCCTTCATGCCGCCGGCATCTACGTACCACAAATTCATGACAGGGCTTCAAGGGGGTAAGATGAGCAGCAGCATCCCGGACAGCATCATCGCCCTTACCGAAGAGCCAAAAGCAGCTGCTAAGAAGATTATGCGCGCCAGGACCGGCGGCAGGGTGACACTGGAAGAGCAAAAGGAGCACGGCGGCGTGCCTGATGAATGTACGGTGTATGAACTGATGCTGTACCATCTGGTTGAGGACGATAACGAGGTGCTTGAGATCAGGAAAGAGTGTATGTCAGGGGACCTGATGTGTGGAACCTGCAAGAAGCAGGCTGCGGGTCTTATGGAAGAGTTCCTGACCGACCACCAGATGAAGCGTGAGGCTGCAAAGGAGCGGCTGCCCGAGTTCGGGATCGATCACAAGTTTTGGTAATCCTGCCCATATATTTTATTCATAAGTCCGTTCAGTGTGTTGAACGAACGTGTGGTTACCATTATCTCTTTTCCAAAAAGGTGATATAGTACTGCCTGTATCCGCAGTCCTACCTCTGCATAGTGGATGCCGGTCTTCTCAAAGATTATGTTATCTGCTCTGTAAAGGTCTATGATATGCAGGCTTTCATCTTCGATATCCATCAACAGGTTTCGCATTTCCTCCACTGTTATACGGTTCTGGCCGAACATGTTCAGGCCCCTGATAAAAGCGACTCCGAGTTGTGCCATGTTACTTCATCAAAGGCCCACATTACTTAATTGTATTGGAATGCAGGCCGTAGCTTTTTGATATATTCTGGATGATCAATCATTTGACGAAATTAGAAAAATACAATTCACCATCGTCAACCCTCACATACTTGACTGACAGGATTCAGGTTTTAATATTATCCCCATAACCGACCCCTCGTCCACTGACCAGCCCCCAGCGCATTGGTGATTTTTTTAAGGAATTGCACCTGACTGAAGGGAGAAGTACGGGATTTCGTAAAATACGAAGGAGTCTGGAGGCAAATGGTTCACCTGAACCGGTATTTGAAACGGATGATGATAGGAGTTATTTCCTTACTACATTAAATGTTCATCTGGAAGCACAAGTGGGTGAACAGGCGATTCAAATTCTTGAGTTTTGTAAAATACAGCATACAAAACAGGAAATATTGAATCATATCGGTCTTTCACCTGTTTATATGAATTATAAAAGGCACATTCTGCCTCTGTTGCAAAGTGATTTATTAGCTTTTACCATTCCTGCTAAACCAAAAAGTCGACTGCAAAAATATGTAACCACTCAATCAGGATTTCAGACAATCAATCAACAAATTAAATTGAAAGGGGACAAGAAATGGGATAAGAAAAACACTTTCAATCACTGAAAATTTGTGACGTTTCCCGCTTCCAAACATTGCCGGGTAGTGCGGCCACTGCCCCAATTTATGATTCAGGCACCCCCAGGGTCCTGACCCTGTGGCCGGGATC
>DAOUWY010000221.1 GCA_030666885.1 Methanosarcinales archaeon | reverse complement strand
CAGCAGGATACCATAGAAAGCCTGAGGACGTATCTGGAAGAACTACGAACAGAGATAGAAAAGAAGAACCGCATAATTGAAAACCGTGATGAAAATATCAGGAGTCTTAAGGCCGGGACATATTCGAAAATACGTAAATACAAGGAACTGCGCATCCGTGAGAACCGGATACGCCAGCTTAAATCAGCAGTTAAGGAAAAGGAGTGCACAATCGAGGAGCTTAAACAGCAGGTGGAAGAACTAAAACGGGTGCGTTCACTGGAAATCAGCGGCCGCACAGTTCCTGCTAAAGTTATCCAGGGATTTACCAGGGAGGCAATTGCTACTGCTGTAGAGCGGTACGGCATCAATCCAGGAGATGTGCTGTTCTTCAAAGACGCCAGTGGCGGCGGGCCTGCCGGTGTGGACATTCTGGCCGACCTTCAGGTCAGGGCAGTTATCTTAAGGGGTGAACCCGCACATAATGCTGTGGAAGAGTTCTATAAAAGGGAATTGCCATTCTTCAGTGTGAACTCATTACCTGTGCACTACGTGGACGATTTTGGCGTAGTGGACCCGGAAGAATTAAACGCTTTGGAGAAACGTTTCACAGAAGAACTGGCTTCAAAAAAGAAAAAAGAAAAAGAACATCTGCTGGATAAACTGGTAGAAGAATATAAGAGCGAACGCCGCAAGGGAAAGATATAACCAAAATGTATTGTTTTTTACACTAAAGGCTTAATTCGTCCTAAAACGAACAACATATATATGTATTACTGTTTTATTAACTTACAATAAAATGTTACCAAAAAACAATATAACTATTATTTTTTCAACTGAAAACGGGATGGTAGCACTGGATAGTCCGGTCAAACTCAAGATACTTGAATTTATCCACGGTCGGTCAAGGTCTTTTGAAGAAGTTGTAAACGAGTGCTGTAAAGCCAAATCTACAATTTCGGTACATCTGAAAGACCTGGTGATGCAAAATATCTTATTGGAACAAAAAGACCCATCAGATAAAAGAAAGAAAAATTATTCCCTAAACTCCCAGTTCATAGCATATTCACAGATGCCAATGCAGAATTGCTACAATCGAATAATAGACAGGTTGATGAATACAATTGATTCTGATAACTCGGAAATGGAATTTTTCAGGACTTTATGTCACACAATACGTTACGGCCTGGAAGCTTATGGAATGAACCCAAAACCGGTTTTCAAAAAGATAGGCAACGATATAGGACAAAAAATGGGTCGGTTCTTTGTCGCCGGCTCCATCGATGAACTATTACAAGGTCTGGCCGGATTCTGGCAATTACACGGTCTTGGTGAAATTCAGGTCCATAACTTTGATCCGCTCACCCTGATCGTCCATGACTGTTTTGACTGTTCGGACATGCCGGATGTGGGGCGGACGCTTTGTGCACTGGTTGAGGGAATTATTGAGGGAATCTTCGAAGCAAGCCTTAAATTGTTGGTCACAGTAAACGAAGTGGAATGTTTCGGTACAGGTCACAACCACTGCAAGTTTGACATAAGCATTCCGGATTGAAAACCTGCATTAACGTACTGAAATACTGAAGGTACTAAATGTACTAAACGTACCGCTGCTTGTTGTATTCCTTCAGTTCAGCCCAGTGCTCATTAATAAGCGCCTGAAGCCGCTCCACCCCATCCGGGGGCAGCGCCCGGTAGCGTCCCTGCATTTTCAGGAATTCATCTACAGGCTTTAGTTCACTGAAATCCTTGTTCAGGTTAAGCATCCCGTGCTCAATCTCATACAGGGGCCACATGCCACAGCGCACAGCAAGCTTAGATATTTTTATTGTCAACCTGGGGTCGTAGTTCCACCCGGCAGTGCAGGCCCCCAACAGTTCAATATATGAAAAACCATCCCTCTCTTTTGCCCTGCCCAGTTTATTCAGGAAATCCACAGGATAAGCAAGGGATGCAGTGGCTGCATATACCCTGTGGGCACCCATGATCTTTAGCATATCCTTGTTAACAGCAGTGTTCCCTGTGGGATTTTCCTTTCCCCTGGGTGTGGTCTTGGTCTCACTACCATAAGGTGTTGCCGTTGACCACTGGAAACCTGTGTTACCGTATGACTGGTTGTTGTAGCAAATGTAGATGATGCGCTCGTTCTTGGCTGCTGCCGCTGACAGGGATGCAAAACCGATATCATAGGTGGCTCCGTCCCCTGCATACACAACTACGTTCATATCCCCATTCCCCAGCACATCCAGGCCGTGCCTGGCCCCAGCTGCAGTTGATGCCGCATTCTCAATGGCATTATGTATCCAGCTGGCCTTTAACGGTGTGTTGGGATATAGTGGCAGCAATGTCATGCACCCTGCGGAATTGATGATAATAGTCTCAGGCCCGAGTACTTTTAATGCAAGTTTCAATCCCAGGGACGGGCCGCAGCCCGCACATGCTGATGACCCGCCTGTGAAATAATCCTGTTCCGGTATATCCTTTAAACTCTTGAACTCCTGCATCAGATTCCCTCCAGATCGTTCCATTCCATCCTGGGACGCCCCGCTGCCAGGTCTTCCTCTAATTTATGAGTGATTTCCTTTATCTTATTCTCTGTCTGTGGATTTCCCCCCAGTCCCACCACAAAACCGGACACCAGGGGTCTTCTGTCCAGATTGTACAGCGTTTCAATTATTTCCGGGAACATGATACCGCCCTTGCCCGGTGCTACGTTGCGGTCGATCACTGCTATTGCCTTTGCATCTTTCAATGCCCCGGCCACTGCTTCATTAGGCCACGGGCGTATAACCCTTAGTCTTAATAATCCTACCTTTATACCTTCATCCCTCATTTCCAGAATAGCTGCCTTTGCCGTGGTACTCATAGAACCCTGGGTCACAAGCACCAGTTCGGCATCTTCAAGCATGAATTCGTCAACCAGATGATACCTCCTGCCGAAAATCTTCTCAAAATCATCCTGAAGCTCTTCAATGACCGCAAGGGCGTTGCGGGATGCCACATGATTCTGCGCCCGGAAAATCGAGTACTCATCCAGTACCGGCGGACCCACTGTGACTGGCCTGTTCTTTGCAATTGTGTGAGCCGGATCATATCCTGGCAGGAATTCTGCCACCTGTTCAGGTGAAGGGATATTGATGGGCTCGTCAGTGAATGACAGCACATATCCGTCCATATTGACCATGGCCGGCAGCAGCACCTGCGGGTCTTCTGCTATGCGGTATGCCTGCAGCACCATATCCAGCACTTCCTGGTTGTTCTCTGCATGGAACATGAGCCAGCCGCTGTCCCGCTGGTCAAGGAAATCGTTGTGGTCTGACCACAGGGTGACCGGCGCAGACAGTCCCCTTGAAATGGTTGCCATCACAATTGGAAGACGCATTCCGGCCGCAATGTACAGTACCTCATGCATTAGTAACAGCCCCTGGGACGAAGTTGCAGTAAATACCCGACTTCCCACAGCAGCCGCACCAACAGCCGCACTCATGACCGAATGCTCTGATTCCATCCTGTCAAAAAAAGTTCCAGGTAGTTCTCCGTCTGAACTCCACCGGGCCAGGGTCTCGATACACTCGGTCTGGGGCGTGATAGGAAAATTTGGGATATAATTGGCCCTGGCCAGCCTTGCGCCCCATGCTGCGGCTTCGTTACCGGTAACAAGTGTCTGTTTCATGCTCCCTCCTTTTCTTCTGTCATGGCACCGGTTGGACATTCTTCCGCACATATCATACAGCCTTTACACGATGTCAGGTTGATATCGGGACCATCGGGTGTCCAGTCAATAGCAGCATCGGGACAGTAAATATAACATATCTTGCATTTGGTACACTTTTCAATATTATGTACTGGTCTTACCAGTCTCCATGAACCTCTGTTAACCTTTGCTGCACTGCCCGGCTCCCTGATGACAGGGATACCTTCAATCCCTTTATAAGGTATCTCCTCCTCCCTCATTTGGCCACCTCATAGCATTTTCTAACAGCGGTTTTATTTGCTTCGATAAGCTCTTTTGGATAATTGGAAAGCTCTTCTTCGATTGCCCAGTCCAGGGCATCAATTGAAATGATGTGCGTGAATTTTGCCAGGGCACCCAGCATTGT
>DAOUWY010000169.1 GCA_030666885.1 Methanosarcinales archaeon | reverse complement strand
GGTCTTGTATTTTCAATAAATGATACGATTTCGACTTTCACGCCTTTGGATTGAAGTGCATAGACTAGTGGTACAAAGTCACTATCACCCGTTAAGATTACCATAACATCTACTTTTTCTGCAAGTGAAAAGGCATCGATTGCAATTTGCATATCCCAGTCTGCTTTAATGGAACCATCAGGAAGTCTTCTGGGTGTTTTGGATTTTACTTCAAAACCAAGATTTTCCATGAATTGAACAAACTTGGACTGGTCTATTCCTTCGGGCGAGACGTTGTAAATGATTGCCCTGGTAATTTCCCTTGACACCATTGAATCGATGACTACACTATAGTCCGGCTTTGCACCTCTTGCTTTTGCTGATAAGTATATGTTCTGTCCATCGATGAGGATGGCTGTTCTTTGTTTGAATTTGTTTTCACTTGTTGGATACATAGTAATGCCTGAGTTGTTTATATTTCCCAGACTAATTTATACTTTCTGTATCGATTTGAGATTTATTTTATAAAGCAGGTGTTTGGTAATGACATGCCTGTATATGATGTGATAAGAAAATTGTGCAAGTAGAGATCACTCATTCCCGGTTCCAACCGGGGTACAATTTGTACCCAGGTTAAACTCATAACTCTCCAGTGGAAATCAAGGGTGACTAAAAGCTTCAATAAACCTAACATATACAGAGAAAATCAGATGGTTACAGTTTGTGACCAAATTAAATTGCTATCAAAAGATCGTAAATAAGTCAATCAATCACTGCCCAGCGACCGTGCAAACTCTATGCTACCACAAACCTTCCCCTGGAAATTTACAATAGCAGCAGAAACCCCCCCGTCCTCAACTATCAGCTCTGCCGCACTGGGTTTCGATTGTCTGGGCGAAGTGGGGCTGCCCGGGCACAATAGAGTAAAATCCCCGCTTTTGTACAGCCGGGGCCTGTGGATGTGCCCGAAGATAAGCAGGTCAACCTCCAGTTCCCTGGCAAAATAACCCAGTCCTGTCATATCAACTACTGAGAGCTGGCCCCGGTGTGTCACACCGATACGAACGCCTTCGGCCTCGAACATGGTATGCTCTGGCAGCAGCTGCCTGATTTCCCCTGGGTCTGTGTTACCTGCCACACCCACCAGGTTGTTGATATCCTGCAATTCATTATAACACTGTAGGGACACGAAATCCCCTGCATGGACTATCTTATCAGAAGAGGCCAGCATGTCCAGTAGTGGACGGGGCAGTATTTCGATTGGCTGGCCCGGTCTTAAATGAGTGTCAGAGATAACAGTTATTTTCATGAATGGATAATGCACATGCGATTTGATAATACTTACCACAGGAGAATATCCGCTGGACAGGGGTATGAACATGGGTCGGCAAGACCCGTATCAAGGTAGCTAAACTTTATGTAATCTGGTTTTTTTGAGAAAAAAATGCAACATGATTTTATATTATGACATTATTGTATGTAGATAGTAATACAATATTTAAATATTGTATTACTAATTAATATTGTTATATGGATGGGTATTTATATGAAAGATAATGTAAAGGAAAATTTTGGAAATAAGTGGGATACTTTGAACCAGATGTTTGTAATTAATCAACTGGCTAATAAGGCATATAGTGAGATATATAAACATGAAGCAGATCCCTGGAAAGTGTATAGAAAAAAATGTAAAATGATGTACCAGATTGATAATTCCCTTAATGTATACTTACTATTTCAAGAATTATATGATAAATTAAAAATTCCAGAAAAGCAAATGATGAGAAGGCATTTGAGCCAGTAACAATTACAATTGTATGATATTTTTAGGTGGTAACATGAATCTATCTCTGACCCAGGAAAAAATATTGTCAAATTTAATATACCTCTACAATAAGAACGATAGACCACTCCAGGCATCAGAAGTCGCACAAACCACAGGTCTCAATGTTGGAACAATCAGGAATCATATGCAAATCCTGAAAATGTTAAAAATGACTAAAGGAATAACCGGTCCTAAGGGTGGCTATATCCCGACATCGAAAGCATTTGATGGATATTCATCTAATAATAAATCAAATCTCAATATGTACCTGAATAAAACAAAATTAGAAGATGTCACAATATGCGAGATCAGGCTAAATCCACAAGACAATTCCACCTATTCAGGTTCGATAAAAATAATTGGGAATATGGAATATTTCAGTGTAGGGGATACCGTTACTATTCAAACACCGGATAATAAAAATAATAACACTATGATCAAAGGAATCATTACCGGAAGAGATTTTAATAGTAACACATTATTTTCATCACCTATTGAGATATTGTCCAAATAAATTAAAAAAATTATAAATACTTAGATGTGTCAAATCATTTTGTGTTATAAAATTCTCATGAAAAATGTTCACTGATCACAATAATTGATCTTGCATCCATCCGTGGCTGATTATCAGTTAAAGGATTAAATAGTTATATATACAAATGCACACATAGATGATATTATGTAACACGAATTCTAAATGTTATGACAGCCACAAAAAATCAAAACTTTCAATATGTATTGTATCATGTGTATAGTAAATAGAATCAATTTTAATTAAAATAAACTGATGGAGATTATTTCAAAATGGAATCTGAATTATCAAGAATCGGAGTTTCTCTTCCGGATATCTTGCTTGACAAGTTTGACGTCATAATAAATAACAGGGGATACTCTTCCAGGTCAGAAGGCATCAGGGATGCCATCAGGGGATATATCAGGTATTATGACTGGATGAGTGACATAGAAGGGCAACGAGCTGGGAACATAACCCTTGCATATAACCATAAACAGCGGGGAGTAGAGGATTTACTTGCAAATATCCAGCATGAATTCACAGATATTATCCAGTCTACGATCCACATTCACCTGGATCATGACAACTGCATGGAAGTAATAATCCTACAGGGCGAAGGTAAAAGAATGACGGAGATATATGAGAATCTTGTTAAAAATAAAGGTCTCCAGCATGTAAAACTAAACACCATCATCCCCTCGGAGATATAAGTCATTAACTTGAAAAACGGTTTATGATATCGTCATTTTACGGTATCTGGTTTTTTAACTCCGCAATTATCAAAACTATTGGTCTACTTATAGCAGGAGGCATTGATTACACCATTGCCTGGAAAATGCCTGGAACGATAATATAATATAATATGGAACCGGAACAACTGAAGATATGACTTGAACACTGGTCAGAGCATAATAAAAGCCATGCAGCATGTTTAGAAGGAAACAGGCAGGTGAAGCATGGAATATGGGCATGCATGAAGTGAAAGATGAACTGTTATCCGTAGCATAAGACCTGGATAATGCAGGTCGTCACCTTAAAATGACCATGGAAAAACTTTGATAAAGGGATTTTAATAGTGACTTTTTTCACTTAACTGTGTACTCTTTAAAAAGAGTTCAATGAGTAAAAATCAGGGGACTACATACAGAAATATTATATATCTTATTCTCCAATTTCACTGTAATGAATAAGGGAAATTATTCATCGTATTATCCAGTGTCACTATATGACAAATGATAATATCACCAAATTTATTAACAGGTGTTGATGTGGCCGCAAAAAAGTTATTAATTATATTACTGATAGTCCTTGTATTGTCATTCTATGCAGGATGTCTGAAAGCACCGGATACAGATGGTGACGGGCATAGCGATCCGATAGATGCCTTCCCGAAAGATCCCAGTGAATGGGAGGATTCTGATGGTGATGGTATCGGGGATAATACTGAAAAGAATGAAGGGACTGACCCCCTCAATCCTGATTCTGATGGGGATGGCTATATTGATAGTAATGACCTGGACCCACTGGATGTAAATGTCAGCATTGATAGCGATGGAGATAGTTATCCTGATTCAGCCGATGCCTTTCCTGAAGACCCTGAAGAATGGGCTGATACTGATGGTGATGGTATCGGAGATAACTTGGACATGTACCCAAAAGACCCAAAATACCATACCTCGGTTATCCGTACATTGACTGATTTTAATTATGAGGAACTGGAAGGTGAGACCATTTTTGAAAATGACATGCTTGGTACGGAATATTCATTAAGTCTTACCAATAATGATTCCGATGGTGGGAATTTCACAATTACAGTAAATTCATGCAATGCTTATGACTGGACAAAAAGTGAATGTGAACCTGGTACCAGTATAAGCAACTCAACAGTTGCCTATTTAGGCCCTGGTGAGACAAGGATTGTAAAGGTCAAGTTATTCTCGGAATTTATGGTACAGCGCAAGACCTTTATGTACGAGTTCAATGTTACAGCGCCCGATGTGGAACAGCCCCGATAAGTACTTAAATCTCAATTGATTCCAGCCTCAACAGTTCCGGTTCAAATCCGACCCCCAGGGAATAGCTGCCGGGCTTATGTTTTGAGACTATATGGTGACATAGGATAATTACAGGTATTCTGTTCGAACCATGGGCATATTCAACTCTTTGTTGCTTTTCGCCTTTGGTGGCCTGAATTTTGTGGCATATCATAAATTCAGGTGGAGCTATCTTATTGAGCTATATTGTTCGTAGATACTGTTTTATCTATCAGTATTTTCATTCAGTAATTCGCCCAGGCATGCACAAAATAATTATATTAATAATGTAGTATATAATAATGGAAAATTTAAATACATTTGATAAATAACATATAGCAAGTAATATCTGATAGGTAGATTGTACAAATAAAGTTAAATCATAAAATATATATCTTTTATGAAAGTCAATGAAAAAGATTTACGGGATATTAAGGCATTAAGTAATTATTACATTATCGAGAGGAGATAAAAATTGAAAAGTATTCGGATAATTATTCATATTCTGTTATTCTTATTTATCGTGGTATTATCTATTGGTGTTACTAGTGCTGATAATATTTATTCTGAGAGGATTGATAAAAGTGATGGCTACCAGATTAACAATTAT
>DAOUWY010000224.1 GCA_030666885.1 Methanosarcinales archaeon | reverse complement strand
TGCTATTGAGCGTAGCGAAATGCACGCTTCGATCGAACCTTGCAAGGTCCGTCTGCGGCTAACCCCACTTTTTATTGTGGTCTTTACGCTAGAAATCTGTGAAACCAAGTGCTGTGGGTGAAGTTTAAATTGTACCTTTGTAGATTTAAATCTTTGGTGAATATTCGATACAGGTAAAATTCATCTATTGACAATTATGGGAAATACATTAATTACACCCAGCAGATCACCCTTCTTAATCATCCCATCCAGTATAGGGAGAAAAACAACACTTGAGATATTCCTTTTACTTTCCACCAGTGCTACACCTTCGGATTGCACCTTAAGTACAGTGCCCAGGGCATGGTGGCTAAAAGCGCAAGGTAATGATACAGTGTTTTCATACACGACAGTTTTCTTAATTGGGATTTCTACAACATCACCCTTTTTAACCTCCACATCCCCTGCCGAAATAAGCATTTCCCATTTACCTTCAGTTGAAATAGTAAAATAATACGGTAATGCAGATACATTCTCCCTCTCGATATGGTCCATACCGCCCAACACCAGTTGTATAGGAACCGGTAGGACATTTTCATTTCCAGGCATGATATATTGTAATTAGCGTTTATGATATATAACTTACTTTTTGTACGTCTTTTTTCAAACACAATATTTGTCGCGTTCCTTTCCTACCAGACTAAAACCAGTTATCTCCTTTATTTGCAGCACAACAATTAAAAACTATCATGCAGTAATATTTCAATCCTTATCAGTTACCAATTTTCAAGAGGAACAAGAATGGATTATAGAAGAATCATCCCCTGCCTGGACGTAAAGGACGGCCGCCTGGTCAAGGGCGTAAATTTTGTAGACTTAAAAGACGTGGGCGACCCGGCACAGAACGGTGCAGCCTACAGTGAGGCCGGGGCAGACGAACTGGTTTTCCTGGATATCACAGCGACCATAGAGAACCGGAAAACCATGGTCGATGCCGTGGCAAGAACAGTAGAACAAATTTCCATACCACTAACCGTTGGCGGTGGCATAGCAAGTATACAGGACATACAGGCACTACTGGACGTGGGTGTATCCAAGGTATCAATTAACTCGGCCGCAGTACGGGCTCCTGAGCTTGTGAAAGAAGCGTCATCAGAATTCGGCAGCAAGACATTGACCATTGCCATAGATACCAGGCAAAACCCACAACTTCCGTCCGGATTTGAGGTTATGGTTAACGGAGGCAACAAACCTACTGGCATCGATGCTGTCCAGTGGGCTAAGCAAGTAGAAGAATCAGGCGCAGGTGCTATTCTTCCCACCAGCATGGATGCAGACGGTACCCTGGCTGGATATGATATTCCCATGACCAGAGCCATTGCCGATGCAGTTGACCTACCAATTATAGCATCCGGCGGCGCCGGCACGCTCGAACATCTTTATGAAGCCATAACTGATGCCCATGCAGATGCCGTACTGGTCGCGTCCATTGCACACTTTGGCACATATACAATTCAGGAGATGAAGAAATACCTGGCAGGAAAAGACATACCTGTAAGATTGTAGTATTTCGAAGTGTTTTTGATATATTGAAGTCCTCACTGCACCTATGACAAATAAAATGACCTATGCCAGTTCAGGCGTGGACATACATCTGGAGGAAAGGGCCATTAAAGCGCTGGCTTCCGAGATTACATACCGGCGTACCGGGTTAGGTGCGCCGCTGACAGACATCGGCCACTACGCCGGTCTTATCGAGTTCGGTGAATATGCCCTTGCCCTGGCTACTGACGGTGTAGGTTCCAAAGTCCTTATTGCCAACGAGATGAAGCGTTGGGATACTGTGGGCATAGACTGTATGGCCATGAATGTGAACGACCTGCTGGCAATCGGTGCAGAACCCCTTTCTTTTGTAGACTATCTGGCAATAGCAAAGCCAAACGAGGAACAGATGGCACAAATAGGGGAAGGGCTCCAGCGTGGGGCTAAACTTAGCAGGCTGACCATTGTAGGTGGTGAGACCGCAACTTTGCCAGAGATCATCAATGGGTTCGACCTGGCAGGTACCTGCCTGGGGGCACTCAAAAAGGACCAGGTCATTACCGGTGAACATATAAAAAAGGGCGATGTACTGGTCGGAGTACCAAGTTCAGGAATTCACAGCAATGGCTACACCCTTGTGCGCAAGATCATTGAGCGATCCACCTTTAATTACCATAACCCGTTCCCTCTTAATCCTGAAACCACTATAGGTGACGAACTGCTCATCCCTACACGCATTTATATTGAGATACTTGATGTGATAAAGGAATGCGAGGTGCACGGCCTGGCCCATATCACAGGAAGCGGACTGCTAAAACTTCGCAGGATCACCGACCTTGGATTTGATATTCATTCACCTCTACAGCCCCAGCCAATTTTCAGGTTCCTGCGGGAACTGGGAGAAGTTGACGAACTTGAGATGTATAAGACCTTCAACATGGGCATGGGATTTATAATTGTACTGCCAGAACAGGATGCCCTGCGAGCGGCAAAGATCACAGGCGGTAGGATCGTGGGTAAGATCAGTAGTTCAGGAATACGAGTTGGGGATTTGGAGATTGTTTAATTATTGAAGATCATCGTAAAAATTTAGGTGCTTTTAAAACAGTCGGTTTTTTTACTGTGCATAAAGTATCAATCAAATTTAATTATATTTGTTAAATTAAAGTAGAAATACTGATTTGTATCTATTGAAATTGAGTTGGTACTTAACATCCATTGCATGTGTCATCGGTTAAGAGTAATATTATAATAGAACACGGATTGTACGGATGACACGGATGTGCACGGATAATAAATAAATCCGTGAAAATCCGTGAAAATCCGTTAAATCCGTGTCATCCGTGTTCGATTAAATTAAATTGTAGAATCGTATGAAATCATTGGTTTTTTGGAAAATAATACATATCGACTTTGTCAAACTCCTTAACCGATGACCAATGACATCCATTGACACCTTTCACGTACCTGCCTTACACATACCTATATTATAATATCTTGAGAACCAGGTATATGTTCCGAAAATTATATTTTATATATTTACCTTTAGGTATCTGGATTTCATTAATTATAAATGGATGAGACCAATATTGAAAGAATATTCCGGATCTGTGTCCCGAACAACAGCAATTAACTTATGATAACAAGGTGCCCTGTATATGGTTACAATAAAACCTTTCAAAACTACTTTTTTAAACCCACAACTGCCACAGCGGGACCGGCTGGTATGCCCGGTCTATGATACCATTGATGAGACCGAATATGCCAGGTACGGCAGTGAAGAGAATAATATCATAAATATTACCACACGCAAGACCAGTGTTGACAGTGAAGAGTTCATCGCAAATGCAAAAAAATGCCTTGAACGTTTCTTTGATGAACAGATACTTGTAGAACGGGATAAACCTGCACTATACATTTACGGCATAAAGTATACTCTCCCAGGGAATATACTGAGCCAGATACCCGAAATAGCCAGGAGGAATGTCTATTTTGCTTTCGGGTTGGTTGGCCTGGTAAAGGTGGAGGAACTGGGCAGTGGTAGTATTGTGGGGCATGAGAGGATTTTTGAAAAACATACAATTGAACGCTATAACCTGATGAAGGCGTGTGGCATGAACTTTTCACCCATAGTATCCGAATACAACATGCCCGGACATGAGATTAATAACATCCTCGAAGATTACCTGGGCTTTAAGCGACCCGACCTGGTATTAAGGGAAGAATGCTCGCCCCTGGTGGACCTGGAACTGAATGGCACCAGGCACCTGCTGTGGGAGGTCACCAAAATCGAAATAATTGAGAAGATACAGCAGCTAATGAAAGATGAGAAGGTCTTGATACTGGACGGGCACCACCGATATAATGCGGCCAATGAACTTCGCAAAAAGGACGGTGTGGATTATACGATGATGATGTTCATGGAAGGAGGGGACCGTGCCCTCTTGTTGCTGCCCTGGCATAGGGTGGTAAGGCGTATTGATTTAGGTAAACTTG
>DAOUWY010000363.1 GCA_030666885.1 Methanosarcinales archaeon | reverse complement strand
CCCCGCTTAACCAGTGCGTTCAATGCAAGCAGGTCATACCCCTCGAAATATATCCGGTACCCCTCATAAGGCTGGGTCTGGCGCTTCAGCAGTCCCTTATGCCCCAGGTCCTTAAGGATATAATGTAACTGACCCAAATCCAGGTTCGTGTACCCGGATACCTCCTCAACAGGCACCCATTCATGATATCTCATACCCACTTCAATACCTGTCAGCACACGGAAGTGCCTGGGTTCCAGTGACATAAACACAGACGAAATATCTTCAAGCATTGCACATCCAGATGTAACGCATTAAATATAACATATTGTGACTCCTTTTACATCCAGTGAAATGCAGGAAATGCCACAAAAAAGCCGTTCACTTCCAGCCCTACAGCGGAGCCCACCTCTGCGCCCCCCATCTCATTGAAGACATAGAGCGCAAAGTCAAGCACGCCATACGCAAGCACCGCATGATCGAAAAAGGCGACACCATAGCAGTAGCCTTAAGCGGCGGCAAGGATAGCACCGCCCTCCTGTACCTCCTGAACAAACTATTCGGCAACCGCCCCGACATTAACATAATTGCAATAACCATCGATGAAGGCATAGCCGGGTACAGGCCGGATACCCTGCGTCTTGCAAAAGAGATAACCTCGAAACTGGGCATCGAACACATCATCGCCTCATTCAAGGATGAATATGGCTCCACCCTTGACCAGATCGTGGCAAAAGGCGGCGAAAAAGGACCGTGTAGCTACTGCGGAGCACTTCGCAAGCACCTGCTCAACAAGACAGCCCGCGAGAACGGTGCCACACGGCTGGCCGTGGGTCACAACCTGGACGACGAGGCCCAGACCGTACTCATGAACCTGCTGCGCGGGGACGTGGAACGCATGGTCAGGATGGTACCAGCCAGCGTCCAGCCCGGCCTTATACTGCGCTCAAAACCACTGCGCGATATTCCAGAACGGGAAGTAGCGCTCTATGCAATTTTAAAAGACCTGCCAGTTGATTTCAGTGAATGCCCTTATGCGTACAGCGCAATCAGGGGCGAGGTAAGGGATATGCTAAATGATTTCGAAGTGCCGCACCCGGGAACCAAGTACGCCGTATTGCGCAGCCTTGACAAACTGGCAGAACCCTTGAGACACAGCTTCCTGCAGCAATCCCTCAACACATGCAGCATCTGTGGCGAACCCACAGCCAGCGACATATGCCAGGTCTGCAGGCTGCTTGGGAGGTAAGGATAAGTGTGTAAGTTCTGCGTGCAGCACGGGAAAGGGAACAAATGGTTCCACCATATTGATAATTTTGAAAAAAAGCATCTGGACGACCACCAACGACTTGAACTTTCAAGGGCCATCTATCTTGACCTGGCAAAAGAAAATATCCCTGTTTCAGGTTTTATGACCCAGTACCAGGTCCTGTTCAAAGGAATACCATTTCTGCTCAAGACACCACTGGTTAAACATGCAATACGACCAGCTGTTAACCGATTAGTTGAGCAGTATCATATAGGCCAGGTGATCACTCTTGAGGAAGCATGCAGGGTTGTTGACATTTCCGGACATGTGGCCCTGTTCGACTGCTGGTGCCGTCGTCATAAAGGGAACAGCGAAGCATGCTGCATGGGTGTGGGAGCTTTTGGTGATCTGGCAGATGACATACCAGAGCTTAAATATATCAACATCTCTCCGGAAGAGGCAAAAGAGATCATGGAACTGTATGAAGAAAAAGGATGTTTCCACAGTGTATGGACTGTGAAACCCCCATTCATCTCTACTATCTGCAATTGTGACAACAAAGTATGTCACGGCATAGAAGGATTGGATCTGGGAATTAGTTCAGCATTGCAT
>DAOUWY010000036.1 GCA_030666885.1 Methanosarcinales archaeon | reverse complement strand
GGATTCGGGAGGACTAAGCGGTGCCACACTGGATGAGGCCCAGTCATGGGGCAAGGTTGGCGAGGATGCAAAGGCTATGACCGTGTACGGTGATGCCACTATCACGCTGCCTATTATGGTGGCTGCCACCATGAGCAGGCTCGGTGGAGGAAGAAAAGGAGGAAAAAGAGGAGACGGAGTAGAAGGGGAAGAAGGAGGAGTAACATGAAAAAGGATACACGATTAATCCTGGCAATGGATGTAACAGACAGGGATGCCGCCCTGGACATTGCAGAAAAAACTTCCGCCTACCTGGATGCAGTCAAGGTGGGATACCCGCTGGTACTGGCGGCAGGTGTGGATATCATAGGCGAAATGGCCAGGTTCGCTCCGGTAATTGCCGATTTCAAAGTGGCTGATATTCCCAATACTGACCGCCTGATATTGCAGCAAGCATACCGGGCAGGGGCTGCGGCAGTGATAGTGCATGCTTTCACAGGCCGGGATAGTCTTAAGGCCTGCGTGGCCGAGGCAGGAAAGTGGAGAAGGGATGTGTTTGCAGTAACCGAGATGAGCCATCCGGGTGCGGCTGATTTCATGGCAGGCCCGGCCGGGGATATGGCAAGAATGGCTGCCGATTGCGGTGTTACTGGTGTGGTAGCACCTGCCACACGGCCTGGGCGTGTGAAAGTGATACGGGATATTGTGGGTGGACTTACCATCATCTCTCCGGGTGTGGGTACGCAGGGCGGCAGTGCCGGTGATACTATCCGGGCCGGGGCTGATTACGTGATTGTGGGGAGGAGTATCTACCAGGCAGACGACCAGGCGGCGGGCGCAAAGCAAATAGCGGATGAGATATTATCTGTATTGTAAGCGTTCTTTAAGAACATGTGTCAATGATGAAAAAACCTTTACTGAACTGATGAAGAACCCTATGAGTACTGAGGCACATAAAGAATTCTTGCGAAGATAATATTGATTTGAAATCTCCCGGACATAAATGCTGCATCCAGCTTGAGGTAATGGTGTAAGATAGTAGGGGACTAATGCAACAAGTCTTTTAATCATATACACTTTTTATTTATGCGGTTGAATAAAATTTTATGTGTAAATCTCAAGTTATATTAAAATCCTGTAATTCCCAACCCAGAGTCCTGGGCCGGTAAATATTTTTAGTTCCCGCCATCTTTTTAGCATCCACACCCACTGGAAAAGCAGGAAGTTTCCTGACAGGCTGTCCCTAAACTAATTTATTTTATACAAATAAACTATATTTGTAACTATTCAGCCATTATTAAGACCGGATTCCAATGGCGAAAATCCACTTATAGTCAAACGTTGCGATGGCACACCCAACCGCAGCAGAGTTGCGGGATATAACAATTGAGATCAAAAATAATCACCTATGAAAATTTCAAATACATTGTATTTTTGTTTAAGTAAAATATTTATATATTATGAAGATGAATAAATGCCAACCATAGTAAATATTATATACAGTTTAACTACAAAAGTGAAAGCTGCTCTGTCAGTATTTTGCCTTGAATGCGGGGATGATTTGTGGGAGAAGAAGATTATATAGAAGATGAAAGGAGGACAAGATTATATTTTTAACAGAGATAGAGGACAGGGGACGCGATGATGTACTTCTGAATGTGGCTAAACATTTTGATTACAATAAAAGAATATTACTTGGGTGAAGAAAATTAAAAACACATCCGATGGCTGCATAACGTAACCAAATAAGAGGTTGAAAGTGTGTTCATTGGTGATCCATATTTCAGGATTGGGAGGGATGGGACGCGGTATGTTTATGGTCAAACAAGTAGTGGGCGGTATTTGTTTGTTGTATATTTATATCCCTAAACAGGAGTTCCCCCGATAATTACTGTAAAAGATGTAACAAAACGCGAAAAGAAATTATATCTTAAGAGGTGAATAGTATAACAATGAAAAAAATTCCACAATTCAAGACGGAACAGGAAATGAGGAACTTCCGGGACACCCGCGATTGTGCTGATTACTTTGAAGACATGGATGATGATGAGATATCGGTTGAATTTAAGCGGGAGAAAGGTGTTCTGGTCATTCCATTGTGTAAAGAACGTGCGAGGTCGGTGCGGGGAATTGCGCTTGAAGAAAGTATCAGTTCAAATGTTATTCTGGAAAACTGGATCGATGAATGTATAAAAGCTAGGGAAAAATTGAAAAAATATTCCCAAATCACATAAGGTTTTTGTAAAAATGACCTATGAAACACGAAGTATGCTCTGTGGATTACCAGTCAGGGTATGGAAGACGGCAGGACATGTAAAAAAGCCACTCAAAACGCCCTTATTGTAATTGAAGAATGAATAGGAACAGCCTAAGAACCGGTACGGAGTATTCCAATATCAAAGGGCAGATTGATCTACGCCTGATAAAGACAGGAAGTCAGAGTATACGAATAAGTGACAGGATTATTCTTGTCAGCATCACATCAAGCAAAGGCTTCAAGGGTTCTGTCTTGAATGCAGGGTGAAAAATTTTAAAAATTTGAGAAGTTGAGGGTGAGATTATGCAAGATAATGCGCCGGAAAAAAAAACACTTGAAAATATCCAGAATGAAAATACTGAAAGTGTAGTGAAAAATATAGAGTTATCAGATATAATCCTTGATAAATTGATCCGGATTTTTGAAAAACCGCATGAACTTCGAAAGTTACGAAAAAAACTATCAACCTTATCCTTGGAAATTCAAGACAAAAACCTTACAGCATTCAAGAAAAAAACATCTTCATACGACAGTTTCATAACTGCTGAAAACCAATTAAAACAAGCATCTGATGAACTCATTTTCAGATTAGAAGAACAATTAAATGAAGATATTGACATAAAAATCATTTCTATTTTAGTAAATACTCTTGATAACTGTGTTAATTCAAGGCTCATTCCCACCAATGAACTGATAAACCAATCCCGGACATCCACAAATAAAGAGGAATCCTATACTGGATTGATACCTGGGGATTTAAGGAACGAACTGCATCTTTACCTGAACATGCTCCGGACCAAGTACAGCAAGAACAGGCCGGAAATACTGTTTGGTGGGGATTATACTGGAGATTTGAACTGGAAATATATCCAGGAACAAGATAATATAAAAGCAAAATTAAGTTCATTACTTGATGTCCCGCTGGTATTGGAAACCCGCTATCAGCACAAGGATGTACAGTTGATTGAGCAGATTCAACAAGATTCAAATAAAGTGAAAAAAGGCCGGCATAAATGTCTATGCCTTTTCAACAGGTCATGGGATGAAGAAATAAAGGATTTTACTCTCAGATTTGTACATCCGGACTTTGTCCTGTATCTCTATGACCTGGATGAAGGGCTAATATTTAATAAGGAAAATGAAATGGCACAACATTATGCCTACTGGTTCAATGCAGAACATGGTAAACAGAAACTGGACGAGATTATTGAAAGTTTCCTGATTAGCCATGAACATTTCACTGTGCAGGAACTTAAAGATGTGATCGGGTTGAATTACAAAGGGACTGAAAAACTTATTAAAATACTACTTAGGAAAGGTACTATCCTGGATGTTACCTTTGGCGAGAAAAATCCAAAATTTATTAAGGCAAAACTAAAAGAGACGAAAAATAACGATGTATAGAGTGTGTTAAGAATGCTTATACAAACTCCTAAATTAATTTCAATTGCAATACTAATTTTGTCCCTTATTTTTCTCAGTCAAGCCAGCGGGCAGGACAGCATTTACATGCTTTATGAAGGGGATTCAATCGAGATTGCTCCGGGATATTATCTGGATGTAGTGGATATCGATACATATTATAATGAGGTTACATTTTCTTTAACCAAAAACAGCGAAGAGGTCCTATATCAGACTTACAACCTGGATTCTGAGTTTTATTATGATGATAATTATTTGACCCTCAGTTTTGATATCGAGAATGTATTTTCAGGCATCTCAGGTAATGTTATCAAGATATCCAATGTTTACCAGTATGTCATACCAATCAACTACGGTACTATCTCCATTTATACCGACCCCGCATATGTGGATGTGTATCTAGACGGTGAATACCAGGGTGAAAACACCGGCTATATGTGGATTGATAATATAAATGAAGGTTACCACGAAGTAGAGCTGGTAAAGTATGGCTACTACACTATCACAGAAGATATCTATGTGTATGCAGGAGAGACCACATATTATGAAAAGTATCTGGAAGCAGTCGATGAAACTGCTATCAGTGATGGTTACTATGTGGATAACGGGGATGAAGATTTTTTTGTTGCCATCGCAGGTTTGATATTTCTGGCAGCCATAATCCTGGTACCATTATTCTTCCTGCTTATCCTGGTACTTTTATTGCGGAAGAAAAAATCCAAAAAAACAGCGCCCGAATCGGAGCCGCAGCAGGCTGCCCCCCAATCGCCGGCACCACCAGTACCACGAACATCACAACCTAAGTCCGGGGAAGAGTCTATTGAGGTTAAATCCGCATTTGAATACCTGGGCACTGTTATAAATTATAAAGTAAAGGTGGAAAACCACAGTCCTGAACCTATCGGCGATATTAGATTTACTTTGTTTGTCCCGGATGTTTTCTTTATGAAAGACTGGGAAAGATCCATCTCAATGCTCGAACCGGGTGAGGGTAAGACCGTTACCTTTGAGATAAGGCCTACAGGCGAATGCGGGGATTGTATGGTCTCGGGCAGCATTGATTATTATGATTACAGCACAAAGAAACGAACCAAGATGGATATGGAGAACAAAATGGTCAGTATCGTGTGTCCGGTTCTAACCAGAAAAGAGATCGATGAGGAGACATGGAGGGAGGCGGTCAATAAAATGATCATAGCTGATGAGGATTCAAAGGACCTGGAGATACCTGCCGAAAACCTGTTCGATATATCAACCAGGGCGCTCAAGGACATGAACCTGTTCATGCTCCGGCCCGAGACAACCTCAACCCCCAGGTTATTCACAAGTGTTGCCAGATTCTATGCAAAAGGGGCGACCGGATTGCAGTATGCTGCTTATGTTGAGGTTGTGGGTAAGCGTAAGTCACGATTGATCCTCAAGGCATGGGCAGAGAAGGAGGAGGCTCTGATCGGTTTTTATCATAAGATGCTGGAAGAGATCGAAAAGAGAACTGATATTAAGATATTTGTGGACGATAGTATTACCCAGTATAATATCAGGAGTACTACTATAAAAGACAGCGTTGTCCAGCGCTCGAACATTGAGACTGGTATGGATCTTGGCGGGCGGAATTGTCCAAATTGTGGTAGTGCTGTGGAGGAGGGGGAGAAATTCTGCATGGAATGCGGGGAGAGATTAATAAATTCTTGATATCACTATACTAAGGCCACATAAGCAACAAAGAAGAAGAAGGCAAGTGGTGGTTCAAACAAAGTAAACACGACCTCGGCGTAGCTATGCTGAAGGAAACGATTGAGTTCGATGTTAAATTGCAGGAGGAAAATGACAACTATCCAGGTAAAAACATATTACGTTCACTGACTATTGCTGACTATTTACCCAAATAGAATTTTCGTTTATCTTCATCAAATTTCTCGATAGCATATCTTAACATAGTTCTTGGCATTTTTAGGTAGTGTTTTTGCAGGAATTCTTCTTCTATTGTGAGATCCCTTTTACCAACTTCTCTTAACATCCAGCCAACTGCTTTATGGATAAGGTCATGTTCGTCGAATAAAAGAATTTCTGATATATTTAACGCATCTTCAAATGTGTTGGTTTTAATGAATGCAAATGTTGAGAGTATTGATATCCTTCGCTCCCACAGGTTGCCTGATCTTGCCAATCTGTATAATATTGATCTGTCTTTATCCAGTAGAAAATCCCCTAAAATATGTGGTGCTGAGCTGTCAACAAGATCCCAATTGTTCACATTTTTTATATTTTTCAAATAAAAATCAACGATTTCCTGTTTTCCCATAGAGTCCTCTTTGTTGTATTTGAGGATCAGTATGAATAATGAGGTCAATCTATATTCATGGATATTGCTTCCCAGCAACTGGCCTATGTCATCAAATGTGAGACCGGAATACATTTTTGCGATCTTGCGCTGCTCAGGAACTTTGATACCAAGAAAGATGTCGCCTTCGCCATATTCGCCTTTTCCGGTCTTGAAAAATCTTGATAAGACCCTGGCTTTTTTTGGGTCTGCCAATTGTTGAAGGTCGTCTATAATATATTCCAGCTCTTTGGTCATATTAGGTGAATATATTTAAAAGTATATATGTGTTTTTTTAGAAGTTTTTCCAGGGCAGTTCATCCGGCACTTGCCTCATGCTCTTCATGCTTATATTCTCCTGCCACCCCTATAGCATTCAGGCATCTTCTCCCTAGCCAAATTGTAATATTACTTTCACCCCGCTAGGCTGCAAGTTATATATTGCTTATGCTATATTTGAGATCACAAACAAAAGCACCTATTAGCAATATAATCAGTATAATCAGTAATTATCGGTATAAATATGCACCAAACACTCCAGAAATACTTTGGCTATACAGAATTCCGTGTGCACCAGGAAGACATAATCAGGGATGTACTGGATAAGAAAGACACTTTCGTGTTAATGCCAACCGGCGGCGGGAAATCGTTATGTTACCAGCTTCCTGCACTTTTGATGGAAGGCCTGACCATAGTCATCTCACCGCTGATCTCGCTGATGAAGGACCAGGTGGACAGTTTAAGATCAAATGGCATAGCGGCCGCATATCTTAATAGCACCCAGTCCTTTGCAGAAGCTGAAAAAATAACGACTGCGATTCTGGATGGACGGATCAAGATTCTTTATATGGCACCCGAGCGGCTTTTAATGTCCCAGACCATTAAATTACTGGAGGATGCGAAGGTCAGCATGTTCGCTGTTGATGAGGCACACTGCATCTCTGAATGGGGGCATGATTTCAGGCCGGAGTACAGGAGGATCAGGACATTGAGGCAAAGATTCCCACAGGTTCCAATAATTGCCCTGACAGCAACAGCCACTGCAAAAGTACAGGAGGATATCACAGGCCAGCTAAACATGGCTGGCTACAATACCTATAAGGCAAGCTTTGACCGGCCCAACCTTCTCTACCAGGTCTGGCCCAAGCAGGATGCATACGATAAATTACTCAGTTATCTGGAAAAGTGCAGGGGCAATTCCGGTATAATCTATTGCCAGAGCCGGAATATGGTGGATACACTAACAAAAAAGCTCCAACGAAGTGCGTTCAGGGCCCTGCCATATCATGCCGGCCTGTCTGACATCCAGCGGGCCAGGAACCAGGAAAGTTTCATAAAGGACGATACCGACATCATTGTTGCCACTATTGCCTTTGGTATGGGGATCGATAAACCCAATGTGCGTTTTGTCATACACTATGACCTGCCCAGGAACCTTGAGGGATACTACCAGGAAACCGGAAGGGGGGGACGGGACGGATTGGCTTGTGACTGCATCCTGTTCTTTAGCCATGGAGACCGTTATAAAATAGAGTATTTCATCAACAAGAAGAACAGCAAAAAAGAGCAGGACATTGCACTGGCCCAGCTAAGGGCAATGACAAATTACTGCGAGAGCCAAACCTGCCGTCGTGGGGTATTGCTAAGTTATTTTGGTGAAGATGTGGGTGGAAAAAATTGTGGCAAGTGTGATATATGCATCTCACCCAGGGAAACCTTTGACGGCACCGGAGCCGCACAAAAGCTTCTGGTATGTGTGCAAGAACTTGACCAGCGGTTCGGAATGAACCATGTGATCGATGTCCTGGTTGGCTCAAAAAATAAGAAGATAACTACAAAACGCCATCACCTTCTGAAAAGTCATGAGGCAGGGCGCGATTATTCCAAAGCACAGTGGCAGGCCATTGCCAGGGAAATGATACAGCAGGGGGTGCTACGTGTAGAAGGTACCAGGTATCCGTTACTGACCCTGAACCATGATAGCATGGAAATACTGGATGGAAACCAGGCCGTCAGCTTAGTAAAACCGACAAAAGAAAGGCAGATAATACGCCGGAAAGAGAATATGCCTGCCGAAACCGGGTTATTTGATCGGTTAAAAAGGCTCAGGAAAACACTGGCTGACAGGAAGAACCTGCCGCCCTATATCATATTTTCAGATACAAGCCTGAAACAGATGGCTTCGGACTTACCTGGGACACACCAGGAGTTTTTGGACATAACAGGTGTGGGAGAGAATAAGTTGATAAAATATGGTGATGCATTTTTAGCCGAGATCGCAGAATATATGGCAGGAAAAGGCCATATTACAGGGAAGCCTGTGCAAAGCCATAAATTGCCGAGGGACATACAAGGCAGTCTATCTGACACGCAGCAGGAAACTCTTAACCTTTACAGGCAGGGTCTTACAATCCAGCAGATAGCCAACACAAGAAGCCTTTCTGCCAGTACTATTGTCAACCATATAGAGAAACTAATCATGGCAGGCGAGATCGATTCCATAGATGAGTGGGTAGATGTACACAAGCAGCAGGCTATCCAGAAAGCAATATCAGATGTTGGGACTGAATACCTGTCCCCCATCAAGGAAAAATTGGGTGATGATTGTATGTATAATGAGATTAAACTGGTGCGGGCTACTGTAATGGCGGCCGCATGCCAGGTTTAGGTTATTGGAGTATCTCAATTCTTAATTTTTTGTTTTTCCCAGGAATCTGTCTGCTGTTTTTGCCTCGCCGAACACATCCTCTCGCTGCCCCTTCTTATTAATGAACATTCCTATCAACACCAGCATCATACCGAGTTCAGGATTGACCTGCACAAAGACTACTCCCAGTAGTACCAAAAACATTGCAGCCATGCCCTTCATTGCACCTTTTCGATATGATTCCAGTCTTGTGCGCCTGAATATGCGAATATCCCGCAGGGTTAAAAACGCCACCACTGCAAAGGCCGCCATAGAGATGGTAAAATACATGTTTCACACCTTTTTCTTATGCTGCAGGTATTCATTGATCATGGCAGGGAAGGACTTTGCCTCCACAAACCTTAATCCCAGTTGTTCCGCCCATTTCTGCACACCCATATCCGATGCAACTACAGCCGCATCAAGTTCCTTGGCCAGCAGCAACACATCAATATCAGGGCCGCTGTCCAGTATACCGTATCTGAGGGCAGTGCGGTATTTATCCCTGAATTTTCCCACAACACTACCAATGACATCACGTTCAATTTCTACCTCGATATTTTTTTTATCCTTTGCCCCGGACGTGATAAATAAGCATTCGGTAGCAGCTTCCCAGATTGCGTCCTCGGCAACTGTCATACCTTTGTTAATACGGCTTCGCATGTAATCCACATATTCATAGAATATCTTTGAAGGTATCTTTACCTCGTAACGGTCAGGCGCTTTTTTAACCAGCCATGTATCGATCTTGGCGATTACTTCATCCTCGCAGCCATTGTTCCTGATAAAACCACACAGTTCATTATAGACAGACGGGTAGGGTATATAACAACTAATCCCATATGATAATCTGGCCTCTGCAATAATGTCCAGGATGCAGTTAACCCCTTCACACAGGGTTTTGTATCCTTCCTTCTCCCTTGTTGCAGAGTCTGTCAATGCACTGGTATCAATCACAAATCGCTGTCGTAACATAATAGAACACTCGGTATTATATTGACAGTTGTAGTTACTAAAGTTTTGCTATATGAATTGCCGATCATTCAATAGATTTTCAAATGGTATTGAAATATCTGATCTGTTTGCATATACGATGATTTTCTTTCATATCCACTATCACAATCAATCATTGTTAAATATACATACATAAATATAGCAATCCAGTTCTGTTAATTATGGGATAGGTGCTATGTATAAGCAGGAATATGATTCAGTCGAGATCATTAACAGCAATGTTCGTTCATCAAAGTTTACTGCAGCAGTGGAGGAAACTGTAGAACTATTTGTGAATAATACGCGTATAGCTTCCATCTTAACATCTCCTGGAAAGCTTGAACAACTGGCAGTCGGATATCTTGTATGTGAGGGTTTTGTCGGTACTGCATCTGATATCAGGGGTGTCAGGATTGATAACGAAAACAGGATATATGCTGAAATCACCCAAAACGACCATTTCGATATGGGGTTCGAGATCCGCTCATCCGGATGCATAGGTGTTAACCGGAAGAATACTGAGGATGTCAAGGTGGAGTCAGATAGTCATTTCCACCCTGATATCATTCAAGGTTCGCTTCACTACCTGGAATCTGAAATATACCAGCAAACCAGGGGGACCCATGCCGCTTGTATTATCAACAGGCAAGGTGGTTGCATTGCCTGTGCCATTGATGTGGGGCGGCATAATGCCGTTGATAAGGCCATCGGACAGGCAATAATGGATAGTTTCAACCCGGGTGAGCACTATATCCTATCCACAGGACGACAGCCGGCTGGTATGGTAATGAAGGCAGCACGCTCAGGTATACCTATGGTAGTGACCAAAGCTGCACCTTTAAATAGCGGTATCGAAACTGCCTTACGTACAGGTATATGCCTTGTGGGGTTCGCAACTCCAGGACATATGATGGTTTTTTCGAATCGATGGCGTATTGATGGGTGTTGAACCGGAGAACGAGATACTACACTCTCAATTTAGTTGGTTTAGTAATTCTTTCACTATACATAACTTTCGGAGATTTTGATTTCACGACCAACCTAAATGTCACAAAAATATATTTCACTCAATAGACATTACAAAGCGACTATCAGATTATGAATATCTACATACATCAGGTAATGAAATATAGGACACTACCGAAAATCCCGAAAACTTCAACTTAATGATTTATCTTAATAACTATACTCCCCAGCTCTGCTGTGGTTGGGTGTGCCATCGTAACGTTTGACTTTATCTTATCTTATCTTATCTTATTGTAGGCCATTATGCACAAAAGAGTTGTGCATAATTTTTCATATTTCCTGTTGTAATATTATTGGTGGTTTAATTGCAATTAACATTTGATACAATAAGTCCATATAATATTTGTGCGGATAGGCT
>DAOUWY010000117.1 GCA_030666885.1 Methanosarcinales archaeon | reverse complement strand
GTCAGGTCTCCGGGTGGTACAATAAGGTCTGATTCCACGATCTCGGCATCATCTATGGGCTTGCCATTTTCTTTTATCATGTCAATAAGCTTACCCAGCTCTTTTTTGAAATCACTTTCATTTTCTTTAGCTACGTAATCCACGATCCGGTTATCAATGACATTAAGCTCGTCAAGCAAGCTGCCGGGTATCCTGAACTGTCCCTCTTCCATTATCCTGACAATCATTTGCCTGCCTCCTCCTTCAAGGATTCAAGTTCTGATTCAATATTACTGGTCGCACTGATCTTGGCAAGTTCCTTTTCGATATCGTCCTCCCCTCCGGTAAAGTCCTCCAGTGTACCCGCCTCAAGGAGTTCATCCAGTGCAGCCGAGCGTGCCTTCATGTCCTCTGTTTTCTCCTCAGCCCTCTGGACAGCCATGCCCACATCTGCCATTTCCTCACTGATACCTGTTACCGATTCCGTGATCTTTACCTGCGCTTCTGCAGCAGAGTACTGGGCCTTGATGGTCTCCTTTTTGGTCCTGAAGGACTCGACCTTGGCAGATAGTCTTCTTTCGGTGGCCTGGAGCTTCTCCTGTTCCTTATTCAGGTCATCGATCTGCTGGTCAAGGGACTGGACCTGGGATATTAGGCCGTTTTTCCTTTCCAGTGCAAGGCGCGCCAGGTCTTCCCTGCCTGCCTTGACTGCATCCCGGGCCTGACCTGTTAGCTTATCGATATTCAGGTTCAATTTTGCCTTTTGCAGTTCAAGCCGTTTCTTGGAAGTAGTAACCTCGGCTACACCTCGTTTAACATCCTGCAGTAATTCAAGCTGCTTTTTGTAAGAGTAATCCAGGGTTTCCCTTGGATCTTCCATCTTATCAACCAACTTGTTCATTTTTGCTTTTACTACAGTCCCCATCCGATTCAATAAACCCATATTATATACTCCTTTCTTGTATTGATATTCATTTTACATTACAGTATTTAAATTACAGTCCCATATTCAAATGTCATTCGCATTTAATTTGGAATACTCTCTTTTTTGTTAATAGTCCAGAATCATATAAGTAATTACCATTTATCTTTTTCATAAAATTTGATAATCTATATAAACTTCTCTAACAATCTAAGACTAAACTAATAATTTAAAGGTGATATCAGTTGCGTGGAAAAATTTTCAAACAGGATATTCAAATGTTCGCATTTTTCGGGTTTATACTTCTCCCGATTTTTTACCTGGGCTATACTAACAAACTGGGAGGACAGTGGAACATAAACTCCATTGTACTGTTCATACTAACAGCAGCCATGTTATTGCTGTCGTTTATCGAAATCCCCATCTATAATATCAGGACAAAGAAGCCAGAACTTTCAGATGAGAAAAAGGAACTAATCGGTGAGTTTTATTCGGTTCCCCTGGCAGATGAGATGGAGGGTGGGGATGAATTGATATTTAATACATCCATAAACCTCAATTTGGGTGGTTTTATCCTTCCATTTATCCTTGCAGCATATGTAGCCTTTAATAATCCGGGTTTTGCAGCCCTGGAAACAATGCTGATAATTATAATGGCCACCCATTTGCTTTCAGAGATCAAAACCGGAGTAGGCATCGTTATACCAAATTATATCGGTCTCTTAACAATTCCGTTCGCCCTGGTACTGGACCCGGGAAACGCTGCCACCGTGGTGCTTGTCGCTGGTGTATTCGGAATCCTCATTGGAACTATAACATCAATCTTCAACATTAACGAGAAGACTGAAGGAAGCCCTTCTATAAACCTCGGGGGAGTAGGGAGCTTCAAAGCCGTCTATGTTACGGTGTTAATAGCCGCACTGTTGACCTACTTTCCTATGTAGTTCCCTTATATAGGGCCGCTTAAATATTGATCTGGCTGCGGCTCTATATCCTGATATCCGGGTTTATATCCTGGTGTAGCGGGCTGCTTCACCAAGTTCTTCCTCTATGCGGAGGAGCTGGTTGTATTTAGCAGTACGTTCGCTCCTTGCAGGTGCCCCGGTCTTGATAAGTTCGGCACTAAGTGCAACAGAAATATCAGCAATAGTACTATCTTCGGTTTCTGCGGACCTGTGACTTACCACCACTTTGTAACCGTTGCGCTGTGCAGTGGCAGCCGCATCAAACGCCTCACTTAAGCTCCCTATCTGGTTCACCTTGAGCAGTAATGCATTACATGCACCCATTTTGATTCCGTGTTTTAATCGTTCTACGTTGGTGACGAACAGGTCATCACCTACATTTATGACATCTGGCAGTTTCACAGTAAGAGCCGCAAATTCATCAAAGGCTTCTTCGTGGAAACCATCCTCAATAAAAATAATTGGAAAAGTGTCAGCAAGTTCAACATAATAATCCACCAGTTCACCACCGGTAAATTTCTTACCATCGACATTATATTTCTCACCATCAAAGAACGATGATGCGGCAGAGTCTATACCAATAGTGATATCGTCTTCTGTATATCCTGCCTCTTTTATGGCCACAGTAATTGCTTCCATTGCATCGTTGGTTTGGTTGATCGGGGGGGCATACCCACCTTCATAACCTACATTGGTGGCACTATTGCCGTATTTTTTTTCCAGGACATCCCCCAGGACATGGTAGATCTCGGTCGCCCACCTCAAACCTTCCCTGAACGTTTCTGCCCCTTTTGGTTGTATCATGAACTCCTGGATGGATAGCTTATTACCTGCATGCTGTCCACCGTTTATGATGTTCAGTGTCGGGACCGGTAGTTTGAATGAGTTTACTCCTCCCAGGTATTGATATAATGGTATTTTGTATGAATCGGCTGCAGCCCGGGCCACGGCCAGGCTGACACCCAGTATGGCATTAGCACCCATACTTGATTTGTTATCAGTATTATCCAGATCGATCATTATCCGGTCGATCTCACGCTGGCGTCGAACATCCATTCCGACAACTTCCGGACCCAGTATAGTGTTAACATTATGTACTGCTTTTTTCGCTCCCTTGCCTCTGTACCGATTATCTTTGTCCCGCAGTTCAAGTACTTCATTTGAACCGGTAGATGCACCACTGGGGACACTGGCACGTCCAAAGCCTCTTATCCTTAAGTCACTGGAGTATGTCCTAACTTCCACTTCTACAGTAGGATTGCCTCTGGAGTCTAGTATCTCTCTACCATGTACCTTTTCTATTATGAAATCCAACAAATATCACCATCCAAAAAAATTACCAATAAATAATTGTTTTTATATGTATTAAATTTTGACATTTTTCATGCACGGGATAGCAAGAAGGTCGAAGTTACCTGTGTCAACAATGTCAAACAAGCGATTAAAAAGGAATGGGGGCCAGATGACCCCTCTAAAAAAAGTTATTCTGTCTTCAGGCTTTCCAGAGCTGCCAGTGCCATTTGCCTGTACACTGATGCATCGGTGTTGTAATGCTCTTTTGCACGCACCGAATCAGGATTATCGCTGTCCAGGTCCTTGACACGCTCAATTGTACGCTGTGCGGTTTCCACTACCCAGCGGTCTCTGGTCGGTGCATCTACGATATGTATGCTCTCAGGCCTGACCGATGTCAGGATCGTACCATCCTCGGTCTGGAAGGTGCTGGGCTTCCCTACGACAGCAAGGTACTGGGGAGCTTCGATATCTGCCATTACCCGGGCTGCTTCTGGCTGGTACTGACCTGCGTAGATGAGAAATGCTCCGGTGGGGTCCACTACCCTGGCGCGCCAGTACTCGGCTTCGTTACCGATATCCTCTTTTTCGGTCAGCGTACCAACTATTAACATTCTGTTTACCTTGGCACCTGTGGGTGTAAGTAGATATTGCGGGGAGTACTGGTCATTACTGTCCTTGAATGATAAGTCTGAATCCCTGAACTCCTGGGCAAAGATGCGGTATGCAACTTCTCTTGTATATTGTCCTGCCATGATTCACACCTCCATCTGGTTGATAATTGTATCGATCTGGTCTGATTCGAGAGGTGGTAGTAACGAAATATCCTCCACCAGTATATTCCTGTCAAGCTTCGGACCTTTCACTAAATAATACCTGCCCAATAGCATTTCTTTGAACTTTTCAAGGACAACTTCCTGGTCAAGTGCCTCGGTAGCCATTTGTTTAGCTTCATCCAGGGTGATGCCTGTAAGCTGTTCGGAAATCTCACGATTTATGAGGGCATCCTGTGCCGACATGCCGTCATCAACCACTGCCTTTATCCTTAGGTCATAAGTCCCTTCCACTTTCCCATGTTCACCGCATACCCCTTTTATCAGGGCGCGGTTGCATTCGGGACAGCGCTTGATCAGGCCGGAACCTACCTGGATACCCACCATTGCACCTGAGAACTCAACACTCAGGGTACCTATCTCAATATCTTCCTGTATTTCTTCTATCAGACTGGTCCTGTTGAATTTGATATTGAACCTTTCCTGATAACTGTCTGTGACTACGTTCTTGAACATGTAGCTTTTTCCTTCAACCAGTGAAGGCAGTTCAGCTTTTGCCCATTTGACGAATTTTATAGTTCCTGTCTCATCCCCTATCAATCCTGCCTGGTCGATACTTTCGTGACTATTATCCCATAATTGTGCCACTTTGGCAGAGATATTGATCCATTTTCCTTCTGATGTAATATCACTTACCTTTACGGTAGGTGTTTCACCCTGCTGGACAAAGAAATCTCCACGTGGGATGTTGTATTCTTTCAGGAAATAATTGACTACACTTCTGCGTGCTTCTTCTGTCGGGACCTTGAACTCGTTTATGAGTTTATCGAGTCTGCTTTCGATCTCACTGATAGGGATATTATGTCCCTTCTGACTAAAAAACTCTTCAATTTCTTTTGCAATTTCTATATTCATTCTTCATACCTCAAGCCTCCAGTTTGTTTGGTTTAGGAAGGCAATTGTTAAATGTCTTGCCAAGTTAATATACTTAACCGGAGAGCGGGGTGAAAGTATTCAATTGTATTGTACTACTTTACGCTAAGTGGATTTATAAAACTTGTTTACTGAATATTTTAAAATTATTGTCTTCAAGTGAATCATTATTCTGTTGGTCTATTGGACTATTTCTCATTTTATATGCCCTTACCAAGCGTATTTCTTCATAAGTGTAATCATCACCTAACTTTTCTTTTATAGGTTTTAATTTCTCACCACCTAAAATAGACAGCACTTTCATGATATCTTCTTGCTTATTGATATCAACGAATTTATTAATAGGAATTTCTTCGCCTGATAAAATTAACTTTTCAATGTGTGATGCGATTGTGCTTGTTGCTAAATTCCTCTTCTGGGCAATTACCTTTATTGTTGAATTTTGTTTGCAAAGTTCAAGTGTTTCTTGCAGCGTGGATGTTTTTTTTTGTATTGTCCGGGCTTCTTCTGCCGGTTTTGTCAATAAGATCTCATCATTGTCAAATAAATGATCGAGGATATTTTGATTTAATATTTTTACTACAGGATATTTATCCCCTTCCGTTTTTAAAAACCCGCGATGGATCAGTTCCCTGATAAAAGCCTGCCACTGCTTTTTGGAATATTCTTTGCCAATGCCATAAGATGTTAGAGTATTGTGCCGATTGCCAATTATTTTTTTACTTTTTGAGCCGCACAAAACATCAGCGATGTAACTCATTCCAAATCGTTCATTAAGCTGGGATATACACGATATGATTTTTTGTACAATAATTGTTCCATCAATCATTTCTTTTGGGTTTAGACAAATATCGCAATTTTCACAATTTATTTTATCGAATGCTTCTCCGAAATAATTCAATAAAATATTTCTGCGACAGGTTCTGCTTTCACAAAAATAAATCATATCACGCAATTTTCTATATGCAATGCGCTTTTCATTTTCATCTACCTTTTGTTCAATGAAATACTCTATTTTTCTTTTATCGCCATAATTATAAAAGAGAATACAATCACTTTTTTCCCCATCTCTCCCAGCCCTCCCCGTTTCCTGATAATAAGTTTCAAGGTTCTTTGGTAAATCATAATGAATCACAAAACGGATATTGGGTTTGTCTATGCCCATTCCAAAAGCTATTGTTGCTACGATTATTTCAATATCGTCTTTAATAAATTTATTCTGTGTTTGAGTCCTTAGATCAGCATCTAACCCTGCATGATACGGTAAAACACGATAACCTTCTTCTTCAAGTTTGTTTGCCAGATCATCAGCAGATTTACGACTACTACGGTAAATTATTCCTGAACTTTTGTCATGGTTTTTTAAATACTTAAGCAACTCGTGATAGGCATTATCTTTTGGTTCAACCT
>DAOUWY010000264.1 GCA_030666885.1 Methanosarcinales archaeon | reverse complement strand
TTTTTCGATAGGATGTGGCAGCTCATAAGGGAATCGGAGAGACAAAACTACAATGCGCTTAACATCTTTACATTTTCAAGTGAGCAACCGGCTGCCAATCTGGATATATGTGCTATGCGCAAGGATGATGCCTCGGAATTCCATTCCGGGGTCGTGACCCGGAGATCGCAAGTATATGTTCGAGGTCGAGTTGGCTGATTGATCGAAAGGGTTTATGGGATTGGTAAAAATAAAAGATATTGTTAAGTAATCTGAAAACGATTTCTGAATTATACATGTTAAGAGTTCAGATATATTATTTCAATATTAAATTGGGACATACTGGAATTAAATCCCATTTTATTGCTAATGTTAAAGAATAAAAAGTCCCAATATCTGGCTTTATGGACCCACCACAAAAGAGGTATTTAATGAAAGAATCAATATATCTTGATACAAGCGTTGTAAGTTATCATACTTCCAGGCCCAGCCGGGATATTATAGTCCTGGCTCATCAGGAAATCACACGACAATGGTGGCATAGGGCTGTAGAGCGATATGATGTTTTTATTTCCGAGGTTGTAATTGAAGAAGCCAGTTTTGGTGACCCTGAAGCTGCTAAAAGGAGACTGGAAGAGCTAATAGATTTTCCTCACCTGGAATTAGACAATAAAGTTGAAGAAATTGCTAAAATATATATGGAACGATTGGATATTCCTGAAAAATCTTTTCGCGATGCTGCTCATCTTGCTCTTGCTTCTACACATAACATTGATTATCTTGTAACCTGGAATTGTACCCATCTTGCGAATGGTGAAGTTATTAAAAGATTGGTAATGATAAACAATTCTCTTGGCATTCACACACCGATTATTTGTACAACAGAAGAATTAATGGAGGTGTAATCCATGTGGAAAGACCCAATTGTCCAAGATGTCCGCAAAGCAGGTGAAGAGCTTGCAAAACATGCAAATTATGACCTGCATGTCTTCTTTGAAAACCTGCGAAAAAATGAAAAGAAACGAAATTATAAAGTGATTTCGAGAATAAAGCAATAAAGTACATTTTAAGGATGTCATATATCAATAACAGAGTATTAACGTTAAATATTTGCAAAATGTTAATGAAGATCCCCACAGCAGAGATGTAAGTATAACTATTAAGATCAAATTCCACCCCACTTCTGCTCGCAGTCCATCACATTGCCAGACCTGCAGCCCGTGGATGCCTCGGACTTCCAGTCAGAGCGTGGCGAGGATGGGGCGACATCCCCACCTTCCATCTAAAATCCCCGCTGCCCCATTACCCCCTCACCAAAACCCTTGAAAACACCTTGTAAAAATCAAAAATCCCGAACTCCATAGGCTCGCCCGACTCTTGCATCAACTCCAGCCCCTTCTCTAAGGATAAGATACAGGACGGGCAGTTGGGTCAGGGTTCGTACGCACCCTCTTCCTTTGCTATTTCGATGCTGTGTGTGGAATGATTGTTAGGGGGCTGGGGGTAAGCTGCGTGTATATCTGCTTTTTTTGGGAGTTGTTTTTAGAACTATTTTTATGAGATTGCGTTTATTGTACTTTGAAGTTTGTGATTATGAACTGTATTCAGGACATTGACAGACGAAATAAAAAATTAGGATATAGAGTATTATTTACAAGCCTCGGTAATTAATTCAGGGGTACAGTGACTTAGTGAACTAAAAAAAAATGTAAATCATTAAATGGACTATATATGCTTTAGTGAGGTTGATAAATTTGAAGATATTAGTGATTTTTATCCTTTGTATCATATTTTTGCTTTTTTCATCAGGAGTCAACGCACAAAATACAATTTCATCAGATATAGATTCAGAGGATGCTGAAGCATGGTACAATGAAGGTATTGCCCTTTCTTATTTAGGAAGATACGAAGAAGCGATAGAATGTTATGATAAAGCATTGAAAATATATCCACATGATGCTAAGGTATGGAACAACAAAGGTGTTGCCCTTGAAGATTTAGGAAGATATGAAGATGCGATAGAATGTTTCGATAAAGCATTGGAAATAGATCCACGAGCTGCTTATGCATGGTTTAATAAAGGTGTTGACCTTTCTTTTTTAGGAAGATATGAAGAAGCGATAGAATGTTTCGATAAAACATTGGAAATATATCCACAGTTTGCTGATGCATGGACTAACAAAGGTGTTTCCCTCTTTAATTTAGGAAGATCTAAAGAAGCGATAGAATGTTTCGATAAAGCATTGGAAATAGATCCACAGTTTGCTGAGGCATGGTATAACAAAGGTATTGCCCTTTCTTATTTAGGAAGATACGAAGAAGCGATAGAATGTTACGATAAAGCACTGGAAATATATCCACAAGCAGCTGATGCATGGTATAACAAAGGTGTTGCCCTTTCTTATTTAGAAAGATACGAAGAAGCGATAGAATGTTACGATAAAGCATTGGAAATAGATCCACAGGCTGCTGATGCATGGCATAATAAAGGTGTTGCCCGTTCTTATTTAAGAAGATACAAGGAAGCAGAAGAAGCATTTGAGAAAGCACAAGAGAAAGAGAAATCTTTAACACCGGGATTTGAAGCAATATTTGCAATGACGGGATTGTTGGCACTGGTATATCTTTTGAGAAGGAAAAAATAGAACGAATACTCATCCTACGGCAAGCATTGATGCATGCGATTTCAATCGGGTGTGGCGAGGATGGGGCGACATCCTCCAGCTTCAATTCAATTTCTTCCCTCTTAACACTCCAGTTACAAAAATACCGCCCTTATACCACCCTGCCAAATAAAACACCCCCCTTACTATCCTCAAACCTTTTATCCAATTCCCCACATACATTCCCACAGTAATCCAAATGCCACCAGAAAAAACCATATTCGGGATAGACATCACCAAAGGCTCACCCGGCGCAAAGCAGGCACCAAGATACGCAGTCGCCATATCCTCCGGCGGTCATATGGAACATCACCGGATGGTCAGCCTGCACAAGCTCATGAGAATGATTCGACAGCACAGACCCGCCATACTGGCCGTGGATAACATACACGAACTCACACACAGCAGGCGGGACCTGATATCCTTTATGAGGAAACTGCCGCAAGGCACCAGGCTGGTGCAGGTAACAGGAGGAGAACACCTGGAACCACTGGTGGGCCTGGCACGCACCAGGGGAATAACCTTTGACAGATTCGACCCCATCCAGGAAGCCCAGGCCTG
>DAOUWY010000165.1 GCA_030666885.1 Methanosarcinales archaeon | reverse complement strand
GCTTCATAAAGTACGGGACAGTAAGAGGATGCTCATAAGCCCCAGCCGTACCATCGCATGAATTAATTATGGAGGATACACGGGATTGATGGTGGTATGACCAACTGGATAATGTGGGTCAATTCTGGATGGGAATTTTCAGGATGCATGGAACTGAGGGATAATATGGAGATTAAGGAAAAGGATTTGATATTTGATTAGTGGCATGTATATTTTTTTAAAGAAAAGACATGGCGTTGTAAATATGCAAAATATAAAATTTAAGTTATAGTTGTACAGTGAACTTAAATGAAATCGCCTTCGGGAATTCGTACGAGTTGGTTGTTAATTTTTGGATAAGCCCTGCTGTTGGACTTGATTACTGTTTTTGAACAACATAATGCACAGACTTGCCGGGCAAAGTTCATACTGTCCAACGGTTGTTGGGGTTATTGCCTTGAACATAAATTGTTTCAATCCCCTAAAACGGGTCTATGGTTTTCTCACCACAAATAAAATTGATGCAGTTGAAAAAGAAGAAGAGTTTCAATTTATCCCAACCAAATTACACAACCACATTACCAAAATTAACCCCCATGGCAGGTAGATCAAACAGTGGGTGCAGGAATCCAGGCAATGATTGCAAATTGGGATATTTATGAATACATCGGATTATCGCCTGCACGCAGTGCCCTTATGATCTCTTCCACAAAATGCTCAGGAGGCTGGGCACCAATGAAATCCACTACCTCATTGATAACGATCTTGGGCACGCTCATGGCCATATACTTCTGGACCAGATGGGGAAACTCCACCATTTCCACCATATCTGCTTTTATATGCTCATTCTCGATGGCAAGTTTATGGGCCGTTCGAACAGCCATTGAGCAGTAAGGACAGGTTGATGTCACCAGCACCTGTATATGCACCGGTTTCTTAACATTTGCAAGTTTATTCTTTACTTCATCGGACAGGTCTGTCCTGCCCCTGGACACATCGACCAGGTCTTCCCGGAACGATTTGAACTCATAACCCGACGGGATACCATAGAACCTGATACCATAGTCCTTCTCCCCCAGCATCACAATGGCAGGGATCTTCTTGACTCCGTAAGACTTTGCCAGTTTTTCATCCTTGACAAAATCATGGATTTCGGCCTTGATCTTTGGTGACATACCTGCCAACTCTTCCACCATAACCCTGGTATCGGTACAGAACTGGCATTCGTTCTCCTGGGTGAACATTATTAATTTGACATCCCCCTCAAGCCCTTTATCCAGCTTTTTCTTAATATTCTCCTGATCTTTGTCCTGTATCACAGCCATATAATAACCTCCTGCTGTTCCACTTGAATTATCAAATAACAGTTGAAATAAATCAAATATCTAAATATCTACCAGATGCTACACCAGTTTTAACTTCCCTACGACCTTATCCAGTTTCTCAACCGCTGCCGGCCCGATACCCAGTACAGTAACGGTTCCCGGAGGTATCTGGGTAAGCCCGGCATCCGTGATAAGAGCAGTAGACAGACCTTCCCTTCGTGCCGACTCCTTCAACAGGAATAAATCCTGCAGGGTGCCGGTCTTAAGTACGACCTTCTTCTGCCCGTCCTTCATCCAGGAATCCCGCTCCTTCTTGTCAGCAAAATCAGAGGCAGTTACCGCTGCATGTGCCACCTGTACAGCCAGTTTGCCCTTTGAGAGTTTAAGGTCTTCACGGGTTACGATACACTGCTTGTATTCAGTCATTGATGAGCATCCCATTTCCATCGAATTTCAATGAGTTCGTAGTTCGCTGGTGCCATTCTTCACCAAGCCTCAAAGCTTCATCCCTGTTAAAATCACCTATCTCCACATCCTCGTCAGTGAATCCGGATATGTACGACATAGATATGTACAGTTTCTCAGCCCCGTGCTTGAATACAATATGCCCGTCATCGATAGATATGGTCTCACCGATCCTCTGCCCGTGCTGCACCACGAACTTACAGAGTATGTCCTGTTTTGATATGGATTTAACCCCATCCTGTCCCTGGCCGGGTAGTTGGGGTTGGGGAGCTTTTAGTGATGCAACAGGTTCACTTGTCACTTCCTTTTCACCTGGCTCCTTTGAAGGAACCGGATGTGGTATGGACATAGAGTGCCAGTCCATATCGTCATGTTTGTGTTCCCATTTGCTGCCCACCTGCCTGCTCGGCTTTGCTGCGTTTTCATCCTTCCCAGGGCTATCGGGTACTGCCTTCGATACTACACTTTCTGGTTCAACAGCCAAACCCGGGACAGGATTTACATTCCCGGCATCCACTACTGGCTTTTTGTCATCTCCGGCAGTTGCTACCTGATTCTTATCTTCCACGGCAGCACCGGAATCATCTGTCACACTTTGCCCCATTAGTTTTTTTAACGTGTGTTTAAATCCCATCTTTTATCCCTACCAATGCTTTCGTATCATATATTTTTCATCCACGCCTAAAAAATCAATGGCTGAGGCAATAATGGCATTGGTGAAAATATATGAGTTGATCTCAGAAATAGATGGACGCGTCTGGTTCATCTTTGTAGTTGTTATCTTATTTGGCTTCTTATCATGGAAGATGTCCATGTCTCCTTCTTCCACAGGTATGAAAATGATATTATCCTCATATCCCCATTCTTCCAGGAGTTCAACCATTGTGGAACTTTTATTTACGGTAATAGGGAACACATCCACTCCCTTGCTACGTGCCCTTTTTATCCCATCCAGTATCTCCCGGGTATTGCCGCTTCCGCTGACTGGAATATATACGTCGCCCCTGACAAAACTGGGCGTGGTGGCATCGCCTTTGATGTAGACATGCTGGCCCAGGTGAGTCAAACGCATTCCAAAGGCTTTTGCCACAAATCCGGAACGTCCCACGCCGTCCACAATATAGTGGCCACGACGGTTCAGCAGCTTATCGATCCAGGACCGCAGGTATTTATCATCGATATTCCGAAGCAACCTGGCATTCCTGATATAATGATCCATCTGCTGGTAATACAGACTGACATCACCGCTGTCCAGGGCAGGCAGTATGCCATTTAGCATAGTACACAGTTTTAGTTCGAACTCAGAACCCATGACTGCCAGTTCGCTGGGTTTTTCCAGTTTTATATCTTCGATCAGGAAGACAAAACCTTTGTGTGATTTTATTTTATCATAAGCTTGTGATTCTCTTTTTGCAGTGATAAGTATCTCCTTTGCACCCAGGCGGTGGGCATCTTCAAGATAATTGATAACACTTTCAGTGCCTCCTGAGCCCGATGCAGACAATATCATATTGGACCTGCCAGGGTCAAAGTAGCGCCTGATGGGATCGTCAAGGGTGGCAGGGAAAAGCTGTTCGTATTTTAGTAATTGATGGAGAAAATCATATAAAGCCAGTGCACTCCTGCCTTCACCGATGCCGTATATGACCTTCTGTTTTGTATCGGTCTGGAAAATGAAGTCTTTCAGTACTTCTATTAGTCCGCCAATCTTTTCCTCAGGGATATGCCTGAGTTGTTCAAGAAATTGGAGCTGTATATCAATTGATTTATAGAATTTTGTAGTGGGAGTCATGTCTTGTTCTTCACCGGATCATATATTCATTATTCATTCTGTATTCTGTATATAGTAGCGTTATCACATAATATAATAATGTTTATGAGTGGTAAGACCACAGAGAAAAATGATGTATATTTCAGATTATCCGAGAATAGCTCTAAGGGATTTTATTGTCACTCGTGAAGGGTGGATATTCTCATCAGCTGATTACTTCCATCCGGACGGTGTCAGGGGCGTACTGCGCTATGTACCCGATCCTGAAGGCGAACGTACAGACGGCACCCGGAATTACCGGAAATACGATTTTGACGAGGCATATGGTTACATGGACATCCACAAGCCAGAGTGGGTGCAGGACGTACATATCATACCATGGGGCCAGGTCGAACGGGTATTGAGCCCCCGGGACCGGCTGGCACAAATATGGCGCCTGGACCCAAGGATTGAAGAGATAACCAGTACCCTGCTGAAGGCGGGGATTCCCATGGACAGTATGGGAATAACAGGGTCGTTCCTGCCCGGGTTGCAGATAAGTAGTTCCGACATTGATTTTGTAGTATACGGTCCCAGGTGGTTCGAGGCCAGGGATATAATAGCCAGGGCAAAGGACGATCCGCACAGCAGCATCGAGCACCTGGATGAAGGAATGTGGGAGCGTATTTACAATAAGCGGATTCCTGAGATCGATTTTGAGGAGTTCAAGCTCCATGAGATAAGAAAAGGTAACAGGGGAATGGTTGGAGATACATATTTCGATTTGCTGTTTGTCAGGGACTGGGACCAGGTCAATGAACCCCTGGGCAGGGGCACGGACCTGGGTCATGAGACCATAGAGACGGTGGTAACGGATTCGGGACTGGCATTTGACAGCCCCTCGGTCTATAAGGTGGACCATCCAGAAATCGAGTTTGTGTTATCTTATACCCATACCTATGCCGGGCAGGCCCTGGCAGGCGAGATTATAGAGGCCAGGGGTATGGTGGAAGAGGTGAATGGTCACAGGCGGCTGGTTGTGGGTACCAGCAGGGAACCAAAAGGTGAATGGATCCGATCGCTGACCCTGCTTAGGTCTTCTGAAGAATAGTTGTATACTGAACTGTATCTCAAGCAGCGGGAGAAATTTAACATAAAGCTATTCAAGCATTCATTACAGCAAAGTACGCAATAAGTGCAAAGTAGTCATATGATATGTAATGAATATAATGTTCTTGATTACACTCTCGTATTGCCACATCAAAAATAAGATCAGAAGCTGCGAAAAAACTACACAGTTCGTATCTTCTGTTCAAATTCGGCAATGGTACTGCTCGTAGCTGCCAATTTCAAAAGTTTATTCAGCTTGGGCTTGTTCCTGATATGATGGATCATATCAACCATATTAGTGGAAATGTTTCCAAATCTGGCTGATAATACAGAAATGATGCTTTCTTCCATTCCTTCTTTCTTTCCTTCCTCAATTCCTTCTTTCTTTCCTTTCTCAATTCCTTC
>DAOUWY010000189.1 GCA_030666885.1 Methanosarcinales archaeon | reverse complement strand
TCTGTTTTTGATACAAGTTCGCCAAGTCTGGCAATTTTTATTTCGTTTTCTTCTATATTTGGAGAATTTAGTTCATCTGTAATAAATTGGAATTCTTTATTTTCTTTAGAGCTCAAACGGCTGAGTCTATTTTCTTTCAGACTTTTGACGTATTTCTCTTCAAATGGACCACTACCGACGAGAATTAGTTTATTTGTCAAAGAAGGATATCTTGCTGTTATGATATATGCTAACCATGCTCCCCAGGAATGTCCAATTAATGTAATGGGTAAGTCTCCAAAATCCATTAAGACACCATATAATTCCAATACTTGCCCTTCAAGAGATGTTTTGGTCTGGATTGGTTCTAATACACCATAATTCTTTGATAATTCTCTTGCAACTGCAGCAACACTACCTGGTGCTCCAGGTCCGCCATGAATTACAGCAACTTGAAATGGTTCTTTTCCATAATATCTAACATTTATCATTCTGGAGTGCACCCACCAGTGAGGAGCTCTACGGCAGGCTGGCCGGAGACGGTATGGGTTCTACTGGCGGGATGGGGCGCACTGCAGGTGCTGTGAGTACAGGTGTTTTCTCAAGCACAAGCCGGACAGTCACCTTTTCCGGTCCCCTGAACATCTCCACCTCCACAGAATCACCCACATGTTTGTCATTGATGACCTTTATCATGTCCCTGACATTATTGATCTGGATATCGTTCATCCTGATGATGATATCTGCCATCTGTAAACCTGCTTTGTCGGCTTCACTCCCTGGTACAACATTAGTGATAACCACACCCTTGTCAGTGGGCAGGCTGTAGTAGCTCATAAGTTTCGGGTTAATATCCACTGCATTGATGCTTACCCACGGCCTGATAATCTCACCATGTTCCCTCAACTGCTCTGCAATCCACAGAGCGGGCCGGATGGGTATGGCAAACCCGATACCCTGGGCAAAAGGTATAATTGCACTGTTCACACCTATCACCACGCCCTGGCTGTTAATCAGGGGACCGCCGCTGTTACCCGGGTTGATGGCCGCATCGGTCTGTATCAGCCCCTCCATGAATGTCATCTCGGTCTGGATGGACCGGTCGATAGCGCTTACCACTCCTGCAGTAACCGTAGGCCCGCCCACAAGCCCCAGCGGACTACCTATTGCAATAGCCATCTGTCCTATCTTCAGGTTGTTATTTTTTGCCATTTCAGGTACCGGTAGGTCAACGGCCTCGATCTTGATCACTGCCAGGTCCATCATAGTGTCCATGCCCCTCACTTGTGCAGGGAAGGACCTGCCGTCCTCCAGTGTCACCTTGATATCGGAGGAGCCAAGCACCACATGAGCATTGGTCAGGATGCAGCCATTTGAATCTATTATGAACCCCGAACCCACGCCAGGTACCGGATGCACCTGGAGGTGAGCATCCTTGATCAACTTGACCTCGCTGATGTTTACCACACTGGGTATAACCTTATCTACGGCACCGGTTACTGTTTCATCAAACCCTATCATAAAACCAATCCTGAATAATCTATAAAATAACACTGATTCTACGAATATATAATGTTATTCTAAAACCTGTGCGTGAAGATACAAAAAAAAAATGTTACCCATTTGTTGAAAGAAAAAAAGTGAAAAAAAGAAAAAAGAGAACTACATTCCCATGTAGCTCTCAGGTCCCGGCATAGGGGGCATTGCAGGTGACTCTTCCGGTATATCGGCCACAAGGGCCTCGGTGGTCAGCACCAGGCTGGCAATACTTGCAGCATTTTGCAATGCGCTACGTACCACCTTCACAGGGTCGATAATGCCAGCTTCAACCATATCCTTATACTCATCGGTCTTGGCATCATACCCTATATTGTGATTAGTCTCTGACTTTATGTGTTCCACCACCACTGAGCCTTCCTTACCGGCATTGGTGGCTATCTGTTTCAGCGGTTCTTCAATGGCATGCCTGATAATGTTTTGCCCGATCTCCTGGTCGCCCTCAAGGGATAAGTCATCCAGTACCCTGGCAGCCCTGATCAATGCAATTCCGCCGCCTGCAACCACGCCCTCCTCTATGGCAGCCTTGGTAGCGTTCAACGCATCATCGATACGCATCTTCTTATCCTTAAGCTCGGTCTCAGTGGCAGCACCAACATTGATCACAGCCACACCACCTGCCAGCTTGCCAAGGCGCTTCTTGAGGTTCTTGACCTTGTAATCCGAATCTTCCAGCTTGATCTGGCCCTCAATGATAGATACCCTCCTGTCAATATCATCCTTTGAGCCCTGACCTTCGATAATAATGGTCTTCTCCTTGTTCACCCTGACCTTGCGGGCACTGCCCAGGTCTTCCAGTGTGGTATTCTCAAGTTTCATACCCTTTTCTTCGCTGACAACCTTTGCACCCGTTACTGCTGCAATGTCCTCCATCATCTCTTTGCGTTCATCACCAAAACCGGGCGCTTTTACTGCGCATACTTTAAGCGTGCCGCGAATGATGTTCAGCACAGTAGTAGCCAGTGCTTCGCCTTCCACGTCTTCGGCAATGATCAACAGGGGTTTATTTTCCTTCACCACTGCCTCCAGGATGGGAAGGAAGTCTTTCATTGAACTGATCGTCTTATCAAATAAGAGTATCTTCGGCTCTTCAAGTACAGCCTCCATCTTTTCCGTATCTGTAGACATGTATGGGGAAATATAGCCCTTATCGAACTGCATACCTTCCACTACTTCCAGGTATGTATCCATGGATTTTGCCTCTTCAACGGTAATTACACCATTGGCACCCACTTTATCCATGGCATCAGAGATCAGGTTCCCGATCACTTCATCATTGTTAGCCGAGATCGTAGCAACCTGGGTGACCTTATCCTTGCCTTTTACTTCCTCACTCTTGGATTTAATGTTTTCAACCACGGCTTCGGTGGCCTTGTCAATACCCCGTTTTATCTCAATGGGGTTGGCTCCTACAGTGATATTCCTCATGCCCTTATGAAGGATGGCCTGCGCCAGCAGTGTAGCAGTGGTTGTACCATCACCTGCCACATCCTGGGTTTTGGTGGCCACTTCCTTGACCAGTTTGGCCCCCATATCCTCATAAGGGTCTTCCAGGTCTATTTCCTTGGCAATAGTGACACCATCATTTGTAATAGTGGGACTGCCAAAAGTTGATGATAGCACCACGTTCCTGCCCTTCGGGCCGAGTGTGATCTTTACAGTATTGGCAAGCTGGTCCACTCCCCTCATTAAGGCATGCCTTGCATCATCATCGAAAATTAATTGTTTTGCCATTTATGTTCACCTATTCAAGCTTTGCGATTATGTCGCTTATGTTGATTATAAGGAGTTCTTCCCCGTTCATTTCCAACTCTTCTGTACTATATCCTGTATATAATATCAGGTCACCTTTCTGTACAGGCAGTTCATTATCATCGCTGCTAGTGCCTATTTCCATGACTACTCCCTGTTTTTTCTTTTCTTTTGCAGTCTCTGGAATGTAGATTCCACCAGCAGTCGTTTCTTCTTCTTTCACTGGTTTGATTAAAACTCTCTCACCGATTGGTTTTATATTCATAGATTTACCTCTATCGAAAATTTGTTATAGAATAATGTAGCGAAACGCATCTTCATTGTTTGCAGTTCTATAAATACATTACGATACGTTCACTTTTAAAGCACACAGTTATTTTTTCCAAAGAAAAAGTTTAACATCACCTTTTGCAGGTTAAATAACATCAGTGCCTGATACATGAGTTGCTAATCGTTGAAATGCAACGGATGCAGGTGTTTTTGGCGTTTTGATGACGAATGGTATTTTGAAAGCAGCACAGCGCCTTACATTTGAATCTTCTGGCACCATTTCAATGACATCCACACCCAAAATGTCGGCTACTTTTTGCCGGTCTATTTCTGTTCGCTCCATTCCCGCCCTGTTGAGGATAGCCCCGCCGATCTCCCCACCAAGCATTTCGGTCAGGACCTTGGTCTTTAAGGCGTCGGCCATGGATGATATATCCGGATTGACGACCAGGATTACTTTATCTGCAATAGCCAAAGGTATCACACCATCCTTACTGATACCTGACGGGGCATCGATCAATATAAAATCCACGTCTTCGACAAGCGTTGCCATTACTTCTTGCAGCTTTTCAGGATCTGAGTTCTGGAATCCCTGGAGTGAGATGCCACAGGGTATGACATTTACACCACCGGCCCCTTCATATATTGCTTCATGCACTTTTGCTTCTCCACTCAATACTTCATGAAGGGTGACAGGACTTTTTTCAAGGCCCAGCAGGAGACCAAGGTTTGCCATAGCTATATCTGCATCGATTATAACTGTTTTTTTACCAAGGAGAGCAAGCGCAGTTCCCAGGTTGACAGTGGTTGTAGTTTTTCCGGTACCACCCTTTCCAGATGCAATCGTATACACTTTTGCTGTCATTATATATATTCCTCTTTTGTGATTACAGAAAATAAATATTAATTAAGAACAATAAATCATTTATCATTTAAGTATGATTGCATTCCACACATAGATTTCATTGCCGAATACTAAAATCATCCAATTTTCTTGTTATTA
>DAOUWY010000225.1 GCA_030666885.1 Methanosarcinales archaeon | reverse complement strand
GCTTTTATCTTTTTAAAAGAATTGGGATGTCTGCAGATCAGCGAATCAAACGATTCCGGTGTGGTAATTAGGACATTTGGAGACTTACCAGGGTTAAATCGTGGTGTATCGCCAGTTTTTATCGACACAGTGACTCCAAGTTCATCCAATTGTCCCTTAAGGCGGTCGTACATATCATTAACCAGTGCCTTAGTCGGAGAAATGTAGAGGAATGCCATACCATCAAGCTCTTCCTTCAAATTTCGCTCGATCAGCGGTGCGATCACGGCTTCGGTCTTTCCACTGGCGGTAGCTGAGACAATGATCGCATTTTTCCCATTCAGGACCACAGGAATAGTTCGTGATTGAATAGGTAGAAGCCTGCCATATCTGCCAAAAAAAGTTATCCACGTACGTCTGAGACTTCGCTTATCAGAGTGCATCCAGTAATTCTCCAATTGGTTTATCAGGATGAAAACGAGTAAGATCAAGAGCTTCTACCAGCCCCTTGATGAATCTGCGGGTGTTGTCCTTTGGTATGTACGCAAAAACATGTGGATCTGCCTGGAAATCATATGCCAGATCGTACAATGAGATAATCTGTTTTGAAATATTCTCAAAATATTGTGTGCTAATGGGTCCGATTTCAAATTTCCCTACACTATTTAGCAGTTCTATGTTAAATAATTCATCGTCAGGGGTGAACGCAAATAGGGTTTTTAAGTTACACGGGACTTTCCACGTAAAAGGTAGCTTGAAATGACCGCAATACTGCAAATTGCTGTAATAGCCCCAACAGCCTTTGTAAAGGTAATGCTTATAAAATTTTTCAGCGTTAATCTCTTTTAGTGATAGTTCATCATCGTTAGCTGCCAGAATAAGTCCCTTTAAAAAATTCCAGCTTTTGTTATTCTGGTATGATGAATGCCAGATTGAATCAATACTTTCGGCTTCATCGAACAGGATTAAAAACCCATTAAGTCCGAGAATGTTTTTTGCTGCCCAGCTTATCCCACTTAATATGTAACTATAAATATTTCCACATGTTGAATAATTATACATCCTGGGATGGTATGTCGATTCTCCTTCGATCCACTCATAGATATTTTCGTCATCCTCTCCCGAGCGTATTTTCTCGATTATTATTCCCAGGTACTCATGTTCCTGCAAAGCATACCAATCAGGACTTGCTGCAATATCCCGCAGGAATTCCCTGAAATCGCTGTTATATGTTTGGAATTTGAACGAACGAATTATAGCCTCGTATATAGCTTTTGGTTTATGAAGAGGCAGTTCATCAGGATCAAGTTCAACCTTTGCGACTGCCCAATTGCTTTTAAGGACCGATGAATATAAATAATCAAGAAAATGTGTCTTTCCCATTCCATACTCTCCGGAAATTATCAGGGATCCGCTGTTTTGGGTATTTAGCCACTCTTTGATCTGCCCGATTGATTTATCCCGCCCGAACGTGAACTCATCTACTTTTCCATGAGGAACGATACCTAATCGAAGTGCTTCTATGATTTTTCTTGCCTCAAAACGTTCTTCCGGTAAGACTGGTTCGATTGGTTCGATCGATTCTGTTATTCCAACGGTTGGAACCGGTGTGTCACCTGACAGAAATTCAAGTTCGTCCTGTCTGATCCACCGTAAAATACCATCCTCGAACTCAACAGACATCTCAAATCCACCAAAACGGGTTTGCTGCACCCCTCCAGTCCCGTACGTGGCATGCTTCACAAACCACTTCGTTTTATCCAACTCCAGACCTCACTACCCGGCTATACGCAATTTATGCAGCGCCTTGATAAGATTTTTAACGAATTCTCTCTTGTATCCGATTTCGAGCTTCCTTTCATATGCTGCTTTAGCAATATCAGCTATCGTCTCATTAAGTACACCTGTTTCGAACTTTGTACTGTAGGCAACTTCATAAATCTTACTCAATTTTCTTCCGATATCTGCCAGCAATTCCACAGGATCAACAGATACTTCTTCAAGATATATCTTTACTCCTGTCGGGTTTGTCTCTGCATTGAAGACCGAGGACAGTCTCTGCCGTAGAGCTTCGTAAGCCTGCGTTCTTCCTTCAAGAAAGTTCTCATCGGGAACCGCATAGAACCACATAGCATTCCTGAAGTTGGTATGTCCGCATTCATCTATCAACTCCCTCATATTGCTCAAAAGGGCTGCTTTTTGCTTTGTCGTCATGCTTGGAGTCTGTTCAGCCTCGTCCATAAGAACGACAATCCCTGCATAGTCCATATCCCGGACCCACTGGATAAGAGAGCGGATCATTTTAAATGCAGTGCTTTTATCTATTTTTTCAAATATTCTGAAATTCTTAAGTAAATTCTTAGGTGGGTTCTCTCCTTTCAACCACTGGATGATCAGCGTGAAGTCATCGTTACGCTTCTCTGCCAGACTTAAAAAAGCCTCTTTTACTGCGTTTCTAAAACTCGTGCTTTCGTAAGGACCAAGTGCTAAGGCATAGGCATTGAGTTCATGTGATATAAGATCCTCAGGCAGTTTTTGTGCCATTTCCTGATACTTCCGGTTATACCATGTCTTGATAACCGCTTCAATTCCCTTGTCATATCCTGACAGCAGTTCTTCCGGGGTCTGTGGGTAGATGAGATTTGCAGCAATGGTTTTGTATACTTGTTCTAATTTGTGGAATGGTGTCTGTTCAGAACTCAGGACTATGTATGAGGCAATATAATCGTAATTCCAGGCAACTTCCCTGATAGAGTATAAAAAATGGGTTTTTCCACCACCATATACTCCAATTACCAGTTTAAATGCTGAACCGCCGTCTTTTATGAAACTTCCAAGATAATCCTCATCGATTGTTTTGAGATAGCTGTCCAATCCGGCTGTGAAGTATTGAAATCCGTATTCAGGAGGATTTCCCTGTCCACCTACAATCTCAATAATTTTTCTTGCTGAAATAGAGTCTATGCCATCTTCATAGAGCCCATCCTGCATGATCACACTTCCCTGAACTTGATATGTGAGATATATGTGCCATCTCCATGTTCATTAGATGGAATCCAGAGAAAACCCGACCTTCGTCTCGTATATGCTCTTGTAGCAGTAACAAGGCTCAGTACATGGTCCTCTATCGTTCGTTGCTTTAATTGATACAGATCATAACTAAAAAAGACACGTCCATACTCTCTGTAACTGCTTTTAACAGGATTTAGTTTAAAATTTTTATTTTGGGTCAGTAGTGCATATTCCAGGATAATATCAGATACAGGAATTGAATCTCCTATTGTTTTTTTACTGCGATGAGCAGTTGCTTTATATGCTTCGTATAAGTTTAAGAGGAATGTTTCGTCATCAAAATTACGACTGGTGATCTTCTTGTGACTTGCCTGAAGTTTTTTTGCCACAACTTCCGGAATTGGTTTACATGTGTCCAATCGCTCTTGCTGCGGACCGTACCAGATTGTAACGTTGTTATTGTATAATTTCACCTCAAGTGTATAAAACAAAACCTTGAGTAACGGGTAGTTTCCACTTAATTCGAAATCTACCTGTCCCAGTGCGTCTTCCAGCCTCTGGCCAAAACTCCTGTTTGCTTGCTCCTCCCACTCAGGCATTTCTGATTTCACAGGACGGATGCGTTGTTCTACATCTTCTTCGATCAGATCTGTGAGTCGGGTCTGCTTCAATATTTTTTCAATCTTCATCAACTCTTGTTTCATCTTGTAGATATTATTCGAAGGTTCGTTTTCCGTAAGTCTTTCAATGGTACGGATGGCTTTGCGCATATTTCTAAGATTTCTTTCTTCTTCAGATATGGTTCGCAGAACGTCAACAACGGGTTTTGGAGTTTCTGTTTCACTCAACTCATTTGTATACATGTTTATGTATTATGTTTGTATTATTCATAACATTGTTGATTTGAGTGTGTTACTTGTCAGTTTTTGAGACTTTTTATTATTTAGCATGAAAGTACCCTTGGGTTCTTTCATCTTTTTGTGCATGTTATTCGAAGAATTTCATGTACGTTTTCTGGT
>DAOUWY010000333.1 GCA_030666885.1 Methanosarcinales archaeon | reverse complement strand
TACTAATTCCGGGCAGGGCCTTACTTTGGAACAGGTGGCTGTTGTGGCCCATTGTGCGGACGTGGTGAACCGGACAGGGATGGGGGATGTGGCGGGACAGTATACCGGCGGGCTGGTTACCAGGACAGCGGCGGGTGCGCCAGGGGTGGGTGCGGCGGAAAAGGTGCCGGTCGGTGCCATTGATGTGTCATGGGTCTGCCTGGGTGAGATATCAACCCCCTCGGTGCTGGATGATGAGAAAACCATGGAAAGGATCAATATACTGGGCCAACGGGCATTGAAGGCACTGCTCAGACGGCCAGGGCTTGAGCATTTCATGTCCCTTTCAAGGGATTTTGCCTTTGGGACCGGGCTTGTCAGTCCTAGAGCTGCAGATGCCATTGAAGCAGTGGAAGCCAGTGGCGGGCTGGCCAGTATGGCGATGCTGGGGGACACCGTATTTGCGCTGGGGGACGGTAGTGCCCTTATGGAATTTGGGCCAATCGGCAGCAGCAGGATAGGAACTACGGGTGCGCATAATCTTTAAACAACAATTCTCTTTTAGTTTTGCAATTAAGTAACGATATATAACGATATACTTAATAGTGATGTATTTTTATTTACACTTGTTTTCGAAGATGAAAACAGTAGAATAAAAGCAAAGTGGAACAGTAGGAGGAAAAGGAACAATGGATACATTACAAGAGAGGTTGGGCGAGGAAAATTACCAGAAACTTATCAAAATAGATAATCCCAAACTCAATAAATTTATTGCTACATATATTGAGCTTTGCAATCCGGATAAAATATTTATCTGTACAGATTCACCTGAAGATTTGCAACACGTCAGGCAGGAGTCAATAAAAGCAGGCGAGGAAGAGGAGCTTGCTGTAGAAGGACATACAGTCCATTTTGACGGTTATCACGACCAGGCAAGAGATAAAGATAATTCCAAGTACCTGTTACCGCCTGGTGTTGAGTTAGGACAAAACATAAATGCGATGGACCGGGAGGAAGGACTTGCAGAAATTCAACCTATCATGAAAGACATCATGAAGGGACACCAGTTGTTCGTGCGATTCTTTTGTGTGGGACCGCTCATTTCAGAATTCTCAATACCGGCAGTTCAACTTACTGATTCCGGTTATGTCGCACACTCAGAGGACCTGTTGTACAGGCAGGGATACGAAGAGTTCGTAAGACTGGGGCGATCTGCACGGTTTTTGAAGTTTGTACATTCCGCAGGAGAGCTGGACGAAAGGAATACCTCAAAGAACATTGATAAACGCCGGGTTTATATTGATCTTGAAGACGAGACAGTATATAGCCTGAATACACAGTATGGCGGCAATACAATAGGGCTTAAGAAGTTAGCGATGCGTCCTGCGATAAACAGAGCCTCAAAGGAAGGCTGGCTGACAGAACACATGTTTATCATGGGTGTGCGCGGACCTTCCCTACGGGTAACTTATTTTACAGGCGCGTTTCCTTCGCTGTGCGGTAAGACATCTACTTCCATGTTGCCAGGTGAGTCTATTGTTGGTGATGATATCGCTTACCTCAGGAATATGGATGGCGTAATACATGCAGTCAATCCTGAGAATGGCATGTTTGGGATTATACAGGGCGTAAACTCAGTAGACGATCCAATGATCTGGAAGGCGCTCCACGATCCGGGTGAGGTAATATTCTCTAATGTGCTGGTCACTGAGGAAAAAGACCTTCACTGGATAGGTAAAGATGCCAAGGAGCCTGAAAAGGGGTATAATTATTCAGGGGAATGGACGCCTGGAAAGAAAGACGAAAATGGTAATATATTGTCGCCATCGCACCCGAATGCCAGATTTACGCTTGACCTGAAACTATTAGAGAATATGGATCCAAAAATCAATGATCCTGATGGTGTGCTTGTCGGTGGGATAATATATGGCGGACGGGATTCTGATACAAAAGTACCTGTTGAGGAATCCTTTGATTGGGTGCATGGTGTTGTCACTATGGGCGCAGCACTGGAATCAGAGACTACGGCTGCTACACTGGGAAAAGAAGGTGTCAGGAAGATCAATCCTATGTCAAACCTGGATTTCCTTTCGATCCCTATTGGAAGATACATAGAAAGTCATCTGGATTTTGGTGCCAAATTGAATAATCCGCCATCTATATACTGTGTTAATTATTTCCTGAAAGATGCAAAAGGGAATTACACAAATGATATAGCAGATAAGGCGGTCTGGCTTAAATGG
>DAOUWY010000023.1 GCA_030666885.1 Methanosarcinales archaeon | reverse complement strand
CAATGTCTTTTTTTTCGAATATTGCAGGGTTTTTAGCTGGAACTTTATTTCATGGTAATCCAGGAATTCAGTGAAACTGAACGGGAACATCCGGGTTGTGATGTGTCTTCCGGTTAACAGGGTGGATATGTCACGTGATAACAGGGATGCATTGGAACCGCTTATTATAATCTTTATATTTTGGTGTTTGTCATAGGTGCTCTTGACCCATTTTTCCCAGTCCGGTATGTTCTGGATCTCGTCCAGGAATAGGTATAGTTTATAATTGTCAGAGACCTCAAAAAACTCGTAGAACGTTTCGATCAGTAAATGTAGTTCGTCGCCGTTTAATGGATGGAGCCTGTCGTCATCAAGATTGATGTATAATATGTTTGATTTGGGTATGTTTGAACTGAGCAGGTCGGATATCAGTTGGAACATGTAATAGGTCTTGCCGCAGCGCCTTACGCCTATTATGTCTACAATATGCGGGCTGTTAAGGTCTATATCGCGCCGCCGTTTCTGGTATTTCGGTAGTTCACGTTCCTGCCATTCGACAAATACGTGTTTTAGTTTGCTTTTTGTGTCCATACAATGTTGTATGTACTCCGGAGGTTAATAAGTTTATCGTTTATAGTCGATAAATTTTGTAGATTTTATCGCATATATACGATAAAAATATATGTGGCCTATGCTGCAGGATGCTTAATTTTTATGATATATTTTGAATTAACTTTTTCATCAAAATCTTCTAATTTGAAATCCTTGTTTACATTATCACAAAAAATAACATTGTCTCCTGATAATGATTTGTAGAGTTCTTTATTAAAAGATTTTTTTACTTTATTATATATATCATTTCCCATTAAAAATAAGAATTTTGATTTAGGATTATTAATAAACCGTTCTATTACCACCGATTCAAGAAAAAAATCAATGAATAAATGCTCTGCTACCTTACTCTTAAATACTTTTGTTGAAGGTGCAGACCATGCTGTTCTTTCATGCCATCTATCATCATGATAAGTAGCAATTCCATGTAAGGTTGCTTGTGTAACCATTATTTTTGACTCTTTAGAAATGACTTTTTTTCCTTCAATTATATCAAATAAATCATGAAAATCTCTTTTATACATACTTCCATTTGACCTATATTTCCATTCTTTTTTAAATTGTTTATACATCCCACCTTTATATATATTATGTATATAAATTTCTCTAAGCTCATTTACATTCAATAAGTCGATGTTTTTTTTCTTTAAGTTAAGTGCGATTCCATTTGCGGCGGTAATAGAAGTAGAAATACCGGATATTATTATCTCAGGACATTTCGGGAAATTACCAGCAGGACCAAACATTAATGTTTGATTATCGATTTCATATGTCGATGGATGATTTAGACCGATATTTATTATTTCTTTGTATCTTTTCCTACCATAAAGTATATTTAAATTATTTTTGACAATATCTTTTAACAGGTCTCTTTGTTCTAAATTCATTGTTTCGTTTTGCCAGATATCAAAGAATAATAAATTATTGATTTTTATTAGGTATTCTTTATCGAATCCCGTGGATTTTAGTGACATAAAATAATGTCAACAAATTCTTGACATTTAAGATTATCGAAAAACTTTTAGAAGAATAGTAAAACAATAGTAGGTGTAAATCTGTGTCTATTGAATATTAATTTTCAGACCCCGCCCCCTTTCGCCTTCATTCTACCAAGGTGCCCGTTCCACTCTGTACAATCTCACTGATCAAATCGCTGCTTACAATATTCAGCAAATATCAATACCCAGCCTCATCCAGCGCCTCATTCACCAGCCCGTCAATCTTTGCCAGCCGCTTGTCTGTCCTGCAGACATGCTTATGTTTGACAGAGCCGAATTTCTTACTCAGCGTCGATACCTTACCGAACAGCGGCTTCAAATTTACATGGAAATTGGGATGGGCTGAATAATATGGGTTGGACATCACGACCTCATCCCCTTTATCCAGCAGGCCCATGAACAGCATCAACATGGCCGGGCTTGTACCTGATGTGATGATGACCTGCCCGGCACCCAGGTCGATGTTGAACTTCCGGTTGTAGTATCCGGCAACTGATTCCCTTATCCGGAGCAGTCCCATGCTTTGGGTGTACCTGGTCTCACCTGCCTTTATTGCCTAATCGGCTACCCCTTTCATTCGGGGTAATCCTACTATAACAGCCGTTGGTGGTAATACCAGGGTGTAGTGCTATATGACAATATGGAAATGTTTTGACTTTTTATAGTGACAGCCAGGACAAACACACCATGAAGTCCAGGCCAACGTCCAAAGATGCAAAACATTAAATATTAAAAATTTATATATTGTTCGAAATAAAAAAGTATTGATTTTTATATCGATATTCTATGACTAAAAAAAGCAGAAAAAAAAATTCAAAAAGTAATAACATATCAGTGGTAAAATATGGATAATATTGACCAATATCTCCAGAAATTCAAAAGTATCAAACGTTCCACCTGTGGAACCATAAATATCGACCCACTTCAACGCGGTGGGATACTGACCGACGAGGCCAGGGCGGCACTGGTGGAGTGGGGTGACGGATATTCAATATGTGATTTCTGTCCCGGTGCCCTGGACCAGATAAAGACACCGCCTATCCATGATTTTATACATAAAGCCTTGCCCCGGTTCCTTGGCATTGATGAGGCCAGGGTGACCAATGGTGCCAGGGAGTCCAAGTTCGCAATCATGCACTCCATGACAAAGGACGGGGACTGGATAGTCCTTGACCAGAGCGCACATTATTCCTCATACGTAGCCGCACAGCGTGCAAGGCTCAATATCAAGGCCGTACCCAATTCCGGTTCTCCTGATTACCGTACAGAGGCTGATGGATATGCCGATACTATTGAAGAAGTAATCAGGGAATCGGGCAATTCTCCCACATTGGCGCTGGTCACATATCCCGACGGTAACTACGGCAACCTGCCTGATGTTAAAAAAATAGCAGCCATATGCCACCAGTACGATGTACCCTTGATCCTGAACGGTGCATATTCAGTAGGCAGGATGCCTGTAAATGCAAAAGAGCTGGGTGTTGATTTCATAGTTGGCAGCGGGCATAAGTCCATGGCAGCATCCGGTCCGATAGGCGTGCTCGGGGTATCAGAAGAATATTCAGGTAAAGTATTTGAGAAATCACCTACAAATAAGGCCAAGGAGATCGAAATGCTGGGATGTACTGCCAGGGGTGCTACTATCATGACAATGCTCGCATCCTTTCCAAAAGTGGTGGAGCGTACCAGGCACTGGGATGAGGAAGTCGAAAATGCCAGGTGGTTCTCTTCCCAGCTGGAAGGCCTGGGACTGGTACAGATGGGGGATAAGCCCCACAACCACGACCTGATGTTCTTTGAAGCGCCTGTGCTGTACGAGATGTCACAGACAGCAAAAGGCGGGCGGTATTTCCTTTACAAGGAATTGAAGGCCCGCAGGATACATGGCATCAAGGCCGGGCTGACAAAGTTCTTCAAGCTCAGCACCTTCGGAGTATCCAGGGATGACCTGGAAACGGTGGTGTCTGCCTTTGATGAGATCATCAATCCATAACAGGTCAGTGTAATTACAGGTATGTGTAATTTTCACCTGGAATAAATATCTTCCAGGTTTCACTTACCAACCATATCAAATGGCATCGTAGCACCTTCAGGTATTGAATGAATATACCGGTTCCTGAATTCCATGTCGCGCATCAGGCATGATGGGGGGGTTTTCCTGTAGGTTTTACCCATACGTTTCCAGATATCTTTCAACGGTTCATCCCTTATATTCCCGAACTTGAGCGGCGTATAAGCACAGGGCAGCACATCGCCTCCGGATGTGATATGTACCCACCTTCTACCTGCAAAACAGCCGAACATGTCAGGGCCCATGAAGTATGGGAATGCAGTAATACGGGGTCCGTCCCTGAGCTTGTTCTTTTCCTTCTGGAACCGTCCCAGCCTGTCCACGTCACTGGGACCGATGGTCTCGTCCTCATGGTCCAGCCACCGCCCCACTGCAATGATCTCATAGAGTGACATCTCGTGCATGCCCTTATTCTCTGCAAGAGTATAGAAATCCTCAAGCTCGTCAATGTTATCAGGCGAAACCACCACGAACATATCAGTAAGGATACCGGCTGCAAGGGCATTATCAATGCCATTCATTGCATCATCATATGAGCCTGCCCGTCCCCTCACCCTTTCGTGTTCCTCTTTGCGGGGGCTGTCAATACTGATCCTCACAGCATACAATCCTGCCGCTTTTAGTTCTTCAGCCTTTTTAGGGGTCAGCCCGTACCCGGACGAGAAAGAGGTGGCAATGGCCCTTGACTTATCCACATGCCTGACCATGTCTGCCAGGTCATGCCTGAGCATGGGCTCGCCGCCGTCAAAGGATATCAGGTATGAGCCAAGTTCAATGGATTCATCGATCACCCTGTTGACTTCGTCTAATGAGAGTTCGGGGTCTGCAATAATATCAGCAGCGCCGCAGTGGATGCACTTGTTGGGACAGCGCATGGTGATGCCAATAGATGACTGGTCCGGCACCCTTTTTTTCAATACTGAAGCGACCAGGGCAGATATCAGGCGGTCAAAGGCAGTACTGGGTATAGGGGGGGCCCAGGATGAGAAGATGATCTTCTTCTCGTCAACAGAAATTGGTTTTTCTTCGAGGAATAGTTTGTTAATACGGTTAACGATTGGTTTTGCCACTGGCGAAAGTGTGCCTTCCGGCACTAATTGCACTTTACCGTTCTCTGTATTGGCGTTTAGTTTAATGTATGATTTATCATATACTCTCATTTATTCCCAACATCCTTTTAGAGCAAAAGTGAACATGAAGTTATATCCCGGTTATACCCCATATTTTGAAGGACATCCCATTACAAGGAAATTAGCCTCTACTTTATTCCCTGATACCAGAATTCCCCTTACAGATACTTTCTCACCGTCGCCCAGTCCGTCAGGGCGGTCACCGCGGTATAATACCTCAATATCTGCATTACCATCTGTCAATATGAAACCAGTTTCTTCTGTACCGATATTTAACGTACCCTGCTTCACATTACCTGTGATATATACTGGCTGGTCAATATAAGCTGTAACGTTTTGGGTAACTTCAGTCACTGTGAGGTATTCCGATGAAAAGTCCAGCCCCCACATTCCGATGATGCCTATAAGTATGATTGCTACAACAGAAATCGTAACCTTATCTTTTTTCCTCATGGTATTTTTTTCCGAATATCAATTATTTTTTCAAGATATCTAATCCTTAAGGCGTCCTAATAATTCCATCTGCCTGTTGAGCTGTTTTCGTGTCTGTAAGAGCATGAAAATATAGACAAGGAAAACAACCCATACAATACCAAATGCTGTTAACATGGATCTGGCATATACCAAGTTTGATATTAGAGTTTCCACAATATCGAATCTACATGTATTTATGGAACTTATAGTTAATCCGGATATTTTACTGTTTATATATAAATACGTACAGATTATATTCATTTTGGAGATAAGTTTACCAATCGTTGGACTCGTTCAATAATAAGGTGATATTATGGAGACTTTGAAAAGATTAGTCCTTGTTTTTTCAATAATATTGGTAACATCATTATCTTTTAACCTGATATCTTCAGCAGATTCAGTAGGTAATAATGATGTAATAACAGAAGATGATGCAATAAATGCTTCAAAAGAGTATCTTATTGACAGTAATGATTTCGATGTAACTGGCAATTTACAATAGCAACAAATGATCAAAGTCAACTTTACCAATTATGTTAAAGATATGCTAAATGAAAGACAATTTACCAGAGAAGAAATCATATCTGCATTGAACGAACGAGATTGGTCAGAAAATGATGAAATAGAAACTGAAAAATGGCGTGCATTTAAAAAAAATTGATAAAAGTGGTTTAAGAGTTGTTGTTAAAGGAAGAGAAGAACCATATATTATAATAAAAATGTTTTATGATAAATGATTGAGGAATCGAAAATGAGAATTAGAGTTGATTTAGAAAGCGATGCACTTTACTTTAGAATTAGCGAGGATGCAATCAAGGAAAGTGAGGAAATAAATAAAGGTCTCATTGTCGATTACGATGCAAATTGAAAGGTAGTAGGGATAGAAATCCTCAATTTGAAAAGCAAGTTCAAATTGGAAGATCTGACTGGGCTCAAATTGGAAATGCCTACAGTTGTAAAGGCAGAGGCATAAGAGTAAATCTTTTGATCTTACATAACTATACCCGTAGACCTGCTGCGGTTGGGTGTGCCTTCGCAACTTTTAACTTGATATACTATAAAAAGTCTTAAAAAAATTCCCCGGGATTCAGTATGATGAAAGTTACCCAGGATATGATCAAGGATCGTTTCAGTGAAAGAACCTTCTATAGAGGACTTGACTACTATGAGAACGGCTATGTTATAGAACCTGTAATATTAGATAATACTCTCTATGCACGTGTTATAGGAAGTATGGAAACACCATATGAAGTAAAGGCTTTTATTGATAACAATGAAATAGACACAAGATGCACCTGTCCGGTTGGATATAAATGTAAACATGCAGTGGCCCTTCTTCTAAATTGGGTGCATGAACCTTCATCATTTACTGATTCTAATAAATTCATAACTTCACTGAATTCAATGAGTAAACATGAAATAATCAATATTGTTAAACAAATAATCAATCATAACCCTGCTATAGTCTGTGAATATTCAATAAATGCAGATGAAAGACCACAGATTAATATTGATGCTATTTCCAACAAAATTGACTGGATAGTATGTGAAGATCTTGATTATTATCATATATGGGATGCAGTACACAAGCTTGAAGAAATAAAGGATATTGCTGACGGGCTTATGGACAAAGAATTATATGAAAACGCTGCTGAGATACATCTGGAATTGATAAAGGGCTGCATAACCGCATTTGATCAAGGGGCTGACGATTCGGGTGGCAGTATGGGCGAATTTGCAATTCAATGTGTGTGTGATTTTAATCAATGCATGAAACAGATCAATGACCAGGCCTACAAGGACATACTCCTAAAAACTATACTGGATATTGCAAACAATGAAGATTACGGTCTGGATTCATGGGATATGCTATTTGGTATTGTTAATAAGGATAATATTCCGCATGCAGAGGAATACTTGCTGGAAAAATTAAATGCTGAAAAAAAATATGCCAGTGAATCCCATTATCAATATAAAAAGAATAATATTATCCAGATACTGATCGGTCTGTATGCACATATTGGAATGCCGCAGGAGAAAATGCGTCTTGCTCAATTTGAACTTGTTACCAGGGATGACCATATTCGACTGGCAAATGTGCTGATTGGAGAAGAAAGATATGGAGATGCTTTTGATATAATAAAAAAAGGGATGGCATTATCCGGAGGATCATTTAACAATTTACAGAAACTGTATTTCTCAATTGCCAGTATCGTAATAGATCAAAAAGCAGATATTGTTGATTTTTCAACCTCCATTGATGTTGCTTTTGATTTAATGTCCCGGTATTTTTATGAAGATGACTATGAAAAAATAAAAGAAGTGTTTTCAGGAATTGGCAAATTAGAGGATTTTAAAGCTGCAATGCTAATAAACATGCCAAATAGAGATGCTGTCGTTTCGGCAATGCTGCATGATGGGGATTTACAAACTGCCATTGATGTAATATTGAAAGAGCCGAAAATCTCATCCCGTATCATTATCGAAGTTTCTAAAACAGCCGTGGACAATGGCATGGAAGTTGAATAAAGTCTACTTACAAAAATAGCAATAGAGCGTGGATGGATAAATGCAGGTCCACCTATGGATACATTACTCAAGGTTATGACAGGTCTTTTAGATATGAATACTCTTGAGAATCTGTGTAACAGTATAATAAAAAAAGGATCCTATAGAAATGCGCTTATGCTAATACCATACCTGTTGGATAGATATCCTGAATTGTCTGCTGCTCTTGTAATGAAATTTATGACTAATATGCCAGTAGAGGTAGTGGGGCAAGTTGCCTGTGCTGTTGCAAAGAAATCACCAAAACAGGGAGCATCGCTGTGCAGGATTCGGATTAATGAGGATATTCTCAGATCTCATATCCATTATGATAAGGTTGTTTTTCTTTTTAAAATAATGAGACGAATTTGTTTATCAATAGGGAAAGAATCAGATTGGGTTAGATGTATCAGGTCATTTGCTGCTGAGAATAAAGGTAAGAAGAAGCTTATTGATATGATGAGAAAAGAGTTTGAGATGTCAATTTAACTCCTTACATTGCTTTTGCTTATGTAGAGACTAAAATATATTTAAATGTCTCCTATTCTATCTACTGATATGCATTTTCCATCAATGAAAGATATAGCAGGTCGATACGAAGCTAGTCAAAACTGACACCTGACAGATGTTGCTCAATAAATGGAAGGTCGAACCGTGCCCCGTTGAAGGTGACTATGACCTTGCCCCCTTCTAAAGCCTGTGGGTTTGGTGTAAAATAGATTATAGATGTGAGGTCGGTCCAACCACCCTCAAACTTCAATAATCCCCAGATCCAGTACAAGCGACACAAGTATAGCGATAACTGAAAATGCAAAGATAACAAGATAATTCAACCGCTCCTTGGACACAGAAAGACTCCACATAACATAATTCAATCCCTCAAAATCCTCTTCAGTGAGAGGTTCACGGGTTTCTATCTTCTCAAGTAATCCCATGTCCCTTATCACCCCGAACCTACGCTTACCAATGTGATACCGGTGTGCAAAGAACCACAGGTAACCTAACACTCCCAGATACCACAATACCCGTGCATAAAAATCCCCGTAATGGTCGGCAATTATCACCAGTCTGAGAAGTAGTGCTGAAATAAGCCCTACCCAGAAATACATTTTTATTACAGACATCCGGTACCCTTTGGGTATCTTCACTTTGGCCAGGTCAGATTCAATCTCCTTCATAAGAACACCATACCATTATCCATCGAAATAGGTAATATTAAAGTTTCTCCCTAACACCAGGAAATTTTTCAATTTATTCTGGAAATGCTATACTTGATTATATAGTTGGCGAAATACTTAAGTTGTGATCTTAATAACTATACTTCGTTGTTCTGATGTGGTTGTGTGTGCCGTCGCAACTTTTGACATATTTTCCTGAAAGGGGGGCCAAAATCAAAACTCTGTGGTCGCAGGTCGCCAGAACTCCACTTCGTTTGTAACTGGCGACGAAACTAACAGGATTTTTTCAATGTTAGTTTCAATTGAGTTTGAGTTTTCTTAGAAAGGTGGTCGTCTCGCGTATAGTTCCCAAGAAGCCATTCTACTTGATGGATTTATTTCACTTTGTCCCTCAAAATGATTTAATTTGATTATCTCATTTTTACTAAATAATTCCCTAATTTCTAATTCAGAAAAAAAGTGATGTGGCATATATCCATCAATATCATCAGTATTAATTTTAGTATTTGGTTCTATTTCTTCACCAGTTTGAAATTTTGGGTGTTTTGTTGATATTACCACTAAAAATAAATACCCTCCTTTCTTCAATACACGATACATTTCAGAGATTGATTTTTTTATATCAGCAATTTTTCCATGCTGTATCACTTGATAGCATATAATTCCATCAAAATACTCATCCTCATATGGAAGTTTAGTCATATCACATAATCTAAATTCATTATCTGCCAAAATTTCTTTAATAATTTTCAAAGCACCTTCAGAATTATCACAACCATATACTTCAAAATTTTCTTTCACTAAAAGTGTTGTATGCCTTCCAGTGCCACAGCCTAAATCAAGAATTTTTTTCGATCCGTTTTTATTAAAAAATTTGATAGCACCACATACTTTTGCAGAAGGTTCTTTTTGTACAATTCCCTTTTCTTTATACAATGTATTCCAATCTTTCATAATATAATTTGAATAAACTTTATTTTTTATAAATACTTCCATCGGCAACCTCATAAATTCTTTTCTTTGATTGCACTCCGTGCTTAATGAAATGAAAACTCAAAATAAAGCTCCCCACAGCAAAGCTGCGTGGTATCTCATGTCTCAGGCTACTGAAGTTGCATTGACCATAGCTTGTCCCAACCGCAGCAGAGCTGTGGGATATAACGATTTAGATCAATTTTGTCTGGTAGTTATTTATACTGCAACGTTTGATGGAATGGAATGGTCTTTCCTGCGCCACACCAACTACCACATTAATGTGCGATTAATTAACCTATCCACATCATAACCCATAACTTCAAAGAACGTATAGTCTGTTATCAAATAATTATTCGGGACAAGGGTATCAAGAAAACCATACCAGTAAACCACCATTCCCGGCCCGAACAGGTCCTCATAAAAACTGAACTGTTTGAGCTGGTACCTCTTATGCTCCTTTTCATCAGCGAACACAGCCTTACTTTCAATCCACATTACATCAATCCCGTAAACCTTATAAGGCTCAGAAAGCAAAAAATCAGGGGTCTTGGTGTTGGGTTCTTTGCTCATATCAGATTCTGTAATAAATTCCAGGCCACAGTGCATAAGCCATTCATGGATCAGGTCCTCACCCATCCTGCCCTGGCCACTCTGCACTGAATGGGCTCTCGGCGAAAAGCAGAAATCCACCTCAATTGCCTTAATCAGTTCATATCTTAACCGTTTATCCTCAAGTACTTCAGGGTTTTTTATCACAGTTTTGCTCTTATAACCCATTTCCTTAAGCATGATAGATGCCAAAAGCGCAGGCGGGAAATTATTCTTACTGGCAAGTTCCAGTATGGTGTCTCCCCTTTTCCATGACCTGACAAGGGCGGGAGCTTTATTAACTATACGGCTGTGGTATTTTCTCACATTCCTTACAGTTTTCAGGTGAAGTATATTGGAGATGGCCCCCGTGTTAACCGAATATGCCTTTGATATTCTTTTGATATCTTCAAAACATTTCAATTTTTCATATATCTTCTTGTATTTTCGCTCATTCATTTTTCTTAGTCTAAAGGCTATACACTGGTCTTATATCTCAAAATAGCTGCCATTCCCCCGAAGGCATTCATCAACTGTGCGCCCTCTTCAAAATCAGTGGAAATAAACTCAATCTGCGTGCTCATCTGGTCCGCCAGCGTAGAGAGTTCATCCACCACATCAATGGAATCAGTGACCTTGACTGTACCATTACAGTTCTTACAGTGAGCCAGTTCCGGGTTATCCTCTCCCGGCCTACGTGTCACGGTCACAGCGCCCACATCACCACACTGGGTACACTTTGTGTTCAGTCTCTCCCTTCGCAGATCCTCTGACATCAGCAGCACTTCAACTGACCCCATCTGGAGGTTGCTCCTGACCTCATCCTCACCATATGCTGCCAGTCCGATATCCCCTACAAGTTCCTTAAGGAAGCGTTCCATTAACTTCTTTTCCTTGATAACATCCAGGTTCATCAGTGCATCTGAAGCATTATCTACCAGTTCGGACAGCCCGCTTTCGTCCGTATATGAAGTGTCGAACAATCCCAGTATCTTCTTTTGAAGTTCATGGTGGAAATATTCCCCGTCCTCGAATTCTTCTTTAGTGGGTGAAGGACCACCTATGAGTATAGCTTCCAGGTTCTTGTGGTCAACAGCGAGGAATACTTTGCTGGCGGCATCACCTATACGCTTATAAAAATCATGAATGGCTATCAGCCGCAATTGCTGGAAACGGTGGGCGCTCTGGCCGCCCTTACGCTGCTTACCCGGCACGTTTGAGGTCATGTGGTCCATGGCCTCTATACGCTTGCCCTTGAGCAGACCGACTGTGGCTTCCCTGCGATCCAGCACCAGCAGGCCATAGGTCATCTTATCTGTCAGCATATCCTCAAGCGTCTCAAGGTAAAAACCAGAATCACAATGGTACTTGTATGATATCAGGGGCTCGGGAGGTTCCACAGTAAAACTCTGCAGGTCGGTCTTGTTACTTCCCACATCCACTGCACCGGTAAACAGTACAACCCCGCTGGGTGGTGATTTTGGGATGTACCTCAATCTGGACATCAGGCTCTCCAGTGCACTTTGCACATTGGTCCTGGTGATCTTTGATTTTATGTTGGCTGCCTGGCCATGTTCATCCCTAAGCTGGGCTACTACGTCAGATATCTGCTTATCGTGGGGTATGTACAGGGATATGAGTTCTGTACCCCTGCCCTTCTTTGACCGCAGTTTTTCAAGCTGACGTTTGAATTCATAACGTTTATGAGCATCTGATTCTGACATATATGTTAATATCTCCTGACAAGACAATTGTAGATACAGTGCATCGCCTATATATTTTCTTGTTAACAGGCTGTTCCAAAACCCATATCAACTAATAAATTATTATATGCCAACGATATATTTTATAGCATATCAAGTATAACTTGGTGTACTCAAGAAAATCCGACCGAGGGGAGGAATTTGTTCATCTTCCTCACCATTATCATCGACATCAATCGAAGCCATTAGAAATCCTCCAGGTCAAAGGCCAGATAACCTCTACTTCGCAACTCCCCCTTGTTCTCGATTTTCCTTCCTAATATGCCAAAATGTTCTATCCTGTTATCATTGTTCCACTGAACATATCTTGATTTATCAGCCAGTTCTGCCAGTATCTTACCCGCCTCTTTTTGTTTCAGGTCCTGCCATTTGCAATCCAGGAAAAGAATTACTCCGTTTAATTCGTTCATGGCAACCACATCTATCTCTCGCTCCCTGTGCCACCATTTACCAATTCTTGTAAAATTGAATATCTTATTCTTTTCTCTTATAAGGAATTGTTTTACCACATCCTCAAAAATACCACCCAGATATCTATTGTAGTCACGTTTTATCAGGTCAATATCAAATATCCCCTCCTCAATGGCACTTATATTCGGATAAATAAACCTGAACCAGAATTTCAGGAAGTTATCATATATATAGTATCTTCCCAACCTTGATTTGGCTTTTTCAGTAATAGGAATCTCTCTTTTGATCATCCCTACTTCAATCAGGTTTCTCAAATAAGGACTGATATCTGTCCTTTTAACTCCAATGAAATCCTTGATATCTCCTAATTTTGTTTTTCCATGGGCAATGGCTTCCAGTATCAATTTATAGGTGCTTACATCCTCAAATTCATACATCATTATAAAATCCACTTCATACTTCAGGAAGCTGTTCTTATTCCTGGTTTCCTTTTCAAGCCACGGCCAGAGACGGTCATCGAGCTTTATAAGATAAAAGGGAATTCCATCAGCAAAACCGTATATCTCAATGAGCTCTTTGATATCAAGGTCCGGATAGAACTCGTGAAGGTCAAAAAAGGAAACAGCCTTGAGATTTATGGATCCGGTCCTCCGTCCGTAAAGCGGACTTTTATAATCAAATACCCTGGAAGTGATTATTGAGACTGATGAGTCCAGAATGAATAATTTTAACCTGGAATCATTAAGTACGGTATCTGTGACGGACTGGAATATGTTGAGTATATTTGCATCTTCCCGGATCATATTCTGGAATTCATCTATGACAACCACATCTACCGTGTCCCTTAGGTATTCGATGAGCACTTCCCAGTCCATTCTTAACTTTGAAACCTCCGGGTACTGTCGGGTACACAGGTCATAGAAGCGTTCCAGGTTCTTTGCACCCACTGCCAGATAGTAGATTCTGTTGGTGTTTTTTGTTGCCTGGAGTACCAGTTCTGTTTTACCTACCCTTCTTCTGCCATATATAATGATAAACTCGAATGTAGGGACTTTTTATT
>DAOUWY010000245.1 GCA_030666885.1 Methanosarcinales archaeon | reverse complement strand
GTTAAAAAGTCTGTTGCACATAAAATAAATTATATAAGTCTTTTTTTGATGAGAAAAACAGGAAGAGTAGTAATTGGAGGTAGTTATTAATAGAGGGAAAATGAAGAATTTAGGTGAGAAACTGACGAAGATGGGTTATAATAGACGTTATCTGCAATATCATCCTTTCCTGCCCGACGGAAGGTCTTTTCAAGCTGTGAAAAGGGTTGCCGATCGTACGGAAAGAGATGTTCCGTATCCGTAAGTTCTTCCCAAGAATTGATGGGATCGATATCATCATAGATACAGCCACGAAAATCAATTTTTACATTAGGTTGAATATGCAATTTTTCAAAATAAAAAGTTCCAAGAGAGGTGTATTTAAAGCTGACATCTTTGGCAAAATATGCTCTCTTTAAAGAAATTGCTTCTTCAATCTGAGCGTGTTCGAATTTAACTTTGCCGTTGAAGATTGTTGAATTAAATTTAACATACTTCTTAATATTGGCGTTACTAAAATTTGCCATCTGTTTGAATGTCGCTTGTTGAAACGCAGCAGCGAGACCAATTTGAACTCCAATAATATCGAAATCACCTTCGAAAATTGCTGATTTGAAAAAAGCAGCCATCTCGATCTTGGCGCTGTTAAAACTAGCTTTTTTATTGAATTTAGCCTTATTAAACTCAGCAGTAATGCCGATTATAGCGCCACTAAAATCGATATCCTCATTAGAGATTGCTGAATGAAATTGTGCAGAACCTACTATATTAGCTATGCTGAACGTGGCTTTTTGCTTGAAAATGGCGTTATTAAACACAGCATTACCAGCGATTCGAGCAGCAATAAAAATAGTCTCATCTTCAAATGAAGAATGGTTAAAGAAAGCATCCCCCTCGATATTGGTTCTGCTGAATGAGACCTTTTTCCTAAACTCGGTTACACTGAACTCAGCAGAATTACCTATTTGTGTGCTTCCAAAGTCTGCCTCATCCTCAAAGATAGCTTTTTTGTATATGTTTAGATTACCATTTTCCAGTATCGCAAAGAGTTCATCAGTTCTACCGTCATCAATTTTTAGTTTAACTTTCGTGTTCTCATTGTTAAGACTCAATGAAAGAGTATTTTTTTCAACAGATACCTTAATAGTCTTACCGTCATCGATTTTTTCAATGTTATCTTTTCCTCCCCAATCGATACCAAAATTCTTTGTTATGAAATCTATGAGGCCTGCATTATCGCTTCCTGGAATTTTGTCCCATCTGAACAACGCTTTGTTAAAGAAAACTGGTCCATCGATATTGGCACCGTTAAAGTTAACCGATTTCTTAAACTTTGCTCCATTGAACACAGCGACGCCACCGATTAGTGTACTTCCAAAATTGGCTTCATCCTCAAAAATAGATGTATCAAATAAAGCACTTCCCTCAATCTGAGTTAGATTGAAGTTTACCTTACCCTTAAATATTGTTGAGGTAAATCTAACATTCATCTTGATTATAGCGTTGCCAAAATTTGCCATCTGTTTGAACTGTGCTTTATCGAATTCAACAATGTTATAAATTTGAGCTCCAATAAAATCGACATCACCTTCTAAGATTGCTGAATTGAAAAAAGCACCCCCCTCGATCTTGGCGCTGTTGAAGATGACCTGTTTCTTAAACTTTGCTCTATTGAATACAGCAACGCTACCTATTCGTGTAATTCCAAAATCAACCTTACCCTCAAAAGTACTTTTACTGAATTCAACCCTTTTTTTGAAAATACTCTCCACAAATATAGCATCTTTTTTGAATGTTGAATCCCTACTGTGAAAAACTCCATTGACCGTGATATCAGAAAATGTTGCATTCTCCAAAAAAGTCACATTATCCTGAAAGATATCCTTTTCTACTATGATTCCTGTAAAGGTAGCATCAATCTCAAATATCGAGTTCTCAAGGTTCAGCACTTGTTTGAAGGCTGCATATGACCAATCAACTTGACCTCTAATCTTCGTTCGCTGAATCGTGATTTTTCCGTCTATATTTATATGCTTGAGTATAAAAGCCCCTTCAATCACCGCATTAATAATCTCAACTGTTTTCCCATCCTCGATGGCTTCCACAATCTCTTCTGCATCAATTGGATTTGCTTCCTTTTTTTTATCGCTCCAATCGTCTGGGCAAATATACCTTAAGAGTGAATGAGTTACTTCCTTGTTGTCTATTTCATTCATTATGCAGTTCTCCATTTTGTTTACAATAATTACTCTCGGATTAGGTACAACATAAATTTATGTTATGCAGGTAAATATATTTTCTCCAAGATTCGCGCCTAATTTTTATTTGAAAAACGTTTTTCAGGACTATAACTTCTTTGTGAGCATGAATCCGCCTTTTCGCAGTCACCGCCATACCCCGCACAATGTACAGGGTATGTATATACAACTGTTAGCTACTACCAGCCCACCAACCTCCGATAAGCATCATGCGCCATAATCGGTCCCCTGCGCCTCAGCCACCACCAGCAGATCAATCTCTGATGCCACATTCCAGATGGCATACACCCCTCAACATTGTTAAGCAGGAATAGTTTTAAAAAAATGAAAAAACATCATCCCTTAAAGTCTTTCAATGACTTTACTTCCAGCAAATGATTTCTGAATAGACCACTCAACGATTTCTTTTGCATATGGTGGTCTTCAGTCCATAATATTGATGCATTTGTATGTATTGCTGTGGCAATATGTACAGCATCGGCTGCATACAATGTATATTCGATTTCAATAAATTTTGCCAGATGTATTACATCAGATACTGGAATTTGTCTTAAAGCTCCAACATTAATCAATTCAACAAGATCATCAAAAGCTTCGTTCACCTTATCTTTTGAATAACCCACTTTGACTAATGCCCTGACCACTTCTAGTAATAGCAATTCGTTAACTGCAAAATCACCATCTAATTCAATAATGCGTTGAAGCAGGAGATTTGCTTCATTTTCAAATGATTCCCCCTTATGAAACCATTTGACAGCAATTGAAGTATCGATGCACTCAGTCACCTATCTTCCTCTTCACGCATTGATTCCACAACGTCTGAAAGTTCAGGGTACCTTTCGGTATCTTCCCTGATGCTTTCAATTGATGCTTTTATTTTGCTGAGTTCATATCGCTTAATAAGCAATCGGATAGCCTCATTAACCGCTTCGGTCCTGTTTCTAAAATAACCTTCTTTAACTACCAGATCCAGTTCTTTGGCAAGAAATGGAGTTGTGCGGATATTCACCTGAACACTCATCAATATATCACCTGTATTACATATGAAATACATTCAATATATCATTTACCTAAAATTCTATCCCTACCCACCCTTCAACCCCTTATAAGCATCATACGCCACAATAGTCCCCTGAGCCTCTGCCACCACCAGCAGATCGATCTCTGATGCCACATTCCCAATAGCATACACCCCGTCCAGGCTGGTGCGCTGGTACTTATCAGTCTTAACGAACCCAGCCTCATCCACCTCCACACCCAGCTTCTCCATAACCCCGACATTCGGCACCATCCCAGTAGCCAGCACCACAGCATCCACCATAATCTCCACCCTCTCC
>DAOUWY010000027.1 GCA_030666885.1 Methanosarcinales archaeon | reverse complement strand
TGAATTTTTAAAACATACGCTCAAGGGCCTGCCTGGCAGGCATTCCCACTTCAATTCCCAGATCGGCCGCAGCCTTAGTAGCCTCCACCACACCTGATGCCAGCACGTCCTCGAAATTCCTTACACCCCTCACTTTTACGGCTACGTCGTCCAGTTGTTCTGCCATGGATATATCCAGGTATCCGCACATCACGAAACCCCTGGGTGCCCTTATGACCAGCAGCGGCGCATGTTCCATATCCATTTTCAGGCCAAGTGCCGTGCCGTTTTCCAGTTCAATGGATTCGATCTGCATATATTAATCCAGTTTTTTCAGGTCAGTGGACTGGCAGTCAGGACAGGACAGCTTACTTCCCATTCCTTTGAATCTGTTACCACATGCACTGCATTCATATCTTGTCATGGCAGCAGCGCTCAGGTCCACGCTATCGGCAGCGCTTGAATCAACAAAACACATATTATACTGCACCTCATAAGATAGAGATTCATTATAGGTAATAAGATTTCTGCTGGAATGGCGGTGGTGTTGTGTTATCGGGATTTTTAGCTGTCTGAATTGAAGTAGTCAACAATTTGAATTAACTCACGTTTTTTAATCGAGATGGCATCTAATGAGATATATAATATAAATATTAGTAAAAAAAATTCAATTAGAATTGCTAACACTAAGGCTATTGTTAAAATTATAACTTTTTCAAATAATAAAAAGTCTCAGTAAATAGGGCCTGGAATATCACATGCATTTCAGTATATCATGATTCGAGAAGAAAATTATACATTATATGCCCTACAAAATTATCAAGAGATACTATATTAGCCGATAGATTAATCAACCTTATCTACATAGTGAAAGCCCCTAATAATAATCTTGATTCCAATAATAATCTTGATTTTTAAAAAATTACTAATATCATCTCATAAATATGGAGGATAATAATGACAACAGTGTATGATATTCCTGCAGATATACTGATTAAGAATCTAGCACAGAAACTTAAAGATGAAAATTTCGTACAAGCCCCTGATTGGGGATCACTGGTCAAGACCGGTATCCATAAGGAGCTGTCTCCAGTGGACCCGGACTGGTGGTACACCAGGTGTGCATCCATTGTACGTCGGATTTATATTGATGGCCCCAGCGGTGTTTCAAGGCTAAGGAGCTTTTACGGCGGAAAGTTGCGCAGGGGCTCATCATCCCCTCATCACGTAAAAGGCAGCGGTTCTGTTATAAGAGCAGCACTTGTTCAACTTGAAAGTGCGGGTCTTGTCAAATCCGTAAAGAAAGGGCGGATAGTTACTCCGAAGGGTCAGTCCTTACTTGATAATATTGCACATGAGGCTAAGTCAGGATTGCTGGAGAAATACCCTGGTATTGAAAAATATTAGTTAATCCCAGATAGAATTATTTTCAGGAGGTTGTGTAATGGCAGAAGATGAACTGGAAGCTATCAGACGTCGGAAAATGGAATTGTTAAGGCAGCAGCAACAGGCGCAAATGCCAGATCAACAGGCTGCCGCCCAGCAAGAACAGGCCATGGCCGAGATGGAAGCAAGGAAACAAGCCATTTTACGCTCAATTCTGACACCTGAAGCCAGGGAGAGATTAAATACCTTAAGGATGACAAAGCCTGAACTTGTACAAAGCGTGGAGTCACAGCTTGTGGGACTTGGACAATCGGGCAGGCTGCAGGGTAAGATAGATGATGCTAAACTGAAAAATCTCCTGATTCAATTGCAGCCTAAAAAACGTGAGATGAGCATAACCCGGAAATGAAGGCCTGTGTGTTGTTCAGTAGCGGCAAGGATAGTTCCCTTGCAGCGATCCTGCTGGAACCATTTTTCGATGTGGAACTGGTAACTATCAATTTCGGCATCGTGCCTACGTATGAATTCGCACGTCAATCTGCATCCATGCTTGGATTTCCTCACAATGTGATAATCCTGGGTTCTTCCCTTATGGAAGAAGCTGTTGCAATGTTGCTTGAAGACGGGTTCCCCGGGCGTGCAATCAACTATCTTCACCAGAGTGCACTGGAAGCTGTATGTTCAGCACCGGACACTACCATCGTGGCCGATGGCACACGCCGGGATGACAGGGTGCCTATGCTTTCCCCTGCACAGGTAAGAAGCCTTGAAGACAGGCACAACGTCAAGTACATACGCCCTCTTTCAGGCTACGGTCGGTCTGCAGTGGATGTTTTGGCGGACGCCCATCTACAGGTTGTACAGGGAGAAAGTGACAGAATAGAAAAGGCCGATTATGAAGTAGAACTCAGGTCTTTAATACGAAAACAATATAACGATGGTGATAGTATGGTGGAGCGTTTATTTCCCAGACATATACAATCACGCGTAACAGACAGGAAACATTTGTGATATCCCGATAATCAATGAAGGTGTAGCTAATATGAGTAAAAAATCAAAAGGTAAGAAAATAAGGTTGGCTAAAGCCCATAACCAAAATCATAGGGTCCCTTCATGGGCCATAATCAAGACTAACAGGGCTGTAGTAACCCATCCTAAACGTCGTCACTGGAGACGCAGCAGTCTGAATATCGGATAAAGGGTGAAAAACATGGTAGATATAGGTGAAGAGCAGATTTATACGATTCCCCTCAGGGCAGTAAAGTATGTTCCCAGGTGGCAGCGCAGCAAGAAAGCAGTGAGTGAGGTTTTCAAGTACCTTGAGCGGCATACAAAAACTGACAGGAAATTTATAAGGATGAATCCTGATATCAGTGAAAAAATATGGGATCGCGGATCAGAGAAACCACCATCAAGGATCAGGGTCAAGGCCATGAAGTTTGAAGATGGGATCGTGGAAGCAGAACTGGCAGCCGAGTGACTTAAAAAAATCCTTTTTTTTTAAGGATTTGATTATATATTTTTTTATTGATAAATGGCTAACCAAACTAATTTCATGGGTAATTCTGTCCTTGGTGTATTTGCCAGATGCACCGAGGATTTTGTCTTACTACCCAGGGAAGCAGACAGGCAGTTCAAACAGGTAGTAGGAGATGCCCTGGATGTAGATGTGGTTTCCACATCTGTGGATGGGAGCAGCGTTTTAGGCAGCCTGTGCTGTGGGAATAGTAATGGGTACCTGGTATCTGAAAGAGTGAACGACACTGAACTTCCGGAGATCGGGAAATATGTACGCATTAAACGGCTGGAGGGTATTTTCACGGCAGCAGGTAATAATATACTTGTAAATGATACTGCAGCCCTTGTAAATCCTAATATGCCAGACAAGGCCGTGGAAGAGATTAGTGATTTCCTGGACGTGGAAGTGTACAGGGGCACCATTGGCGGGCTCAAGACTGTGGGGATGGCAGCTACTGTTACCAATAAAGGAGTACTGGTACATCCCAGGGCCAGTAAATTCGAATTAGACAGGCTGGATGAGGTATTTTCTCTTCATGTGGATATAGGTACAGTGAATATGGGTTCACCGCTGGTCGGGTCGGGACTGCTGGCCAATTCAAAAGGATATGTGGTGGGCAGGGAAACCACAGGGCATGAGATGGGGCGCATTGAGGATGCGCTGGGATATCTCTGATACTATTGTTTCATTTCTTTTATTATTTTGACTATCTGCTTGATGTCAGTGATGATAATATCGGCCTCTGAAGAAAGCTTTTCCATGCACGTACCTGTCTGCTGGATAGATAGAACACCCAGGTCTGAAGCTCTCAACGCCAGTATGTCATTGATTCCGTCACCCACCATGACCACTTTATCGTAATGCTTTTTAAGAGATCTGATCACCCACTCCTTCTTCTGCGTCGTGGCCACATCATAGACACGTTCTATAGGTATTTCGACCAACCTGGCGAGGTTTTCCAGGTTACGCATGCTGTCACCTGAAGCAATATATGCATCAATCTCCATATTTTGTAAGGTATTAAGTACAGCCTGTGTATTAGTAAATGGCCTGCCACCTGTGCTAATAGTATATACTATGCCCTGGGATTCAATATCAACGACAAATCCTATGCCCAGGTAAAAAATATCAGGGCATTTTAGCTTGATGGCATTTACAACATCATGGATGTCCTGCATACTGGTCCGGGTATCGTTCCTGATACATTGTAATACTTCATCGAGAGTGATGGGGCTGCTTGAACAGCTAAGGTCGATACTGATTTTATTGTCAGTCAGGAATTCGTAGATTCGTTTTGCGGACTGGCTGCTCATGATCTTATCAGGGCCAGTATGGATGATCACTAATCCGCAGTTTGGTTTTTTGCTTACCAGGTCAGTTGTGTTGATGTCATCGAAGTATTCGCCTGTGGCCGTATCTTTTGCTACCCTGTACATGCGCAGTAATGTACCTGCACTATCAAATACAACAGCAATACTTTCATTCATTGCAGTGGAAGACCATTTAGTCCTATAACTATTTTTCTACAACTGGAAAAGAGGGGATGAATACCTGCAATGAAATTTGTATTGAGGGATAGTTAATGGACAGGACATCAAATCCGGTAGGTATATTGGATAACTATCTTGGGGTGATGCAAGTATTCACAGTTTATCATTATTATTCATAGCATATATAATATGTGGTCAATTCAGGAAAGTGACGTGGAAATAAAGAAAAAGCGGGCGCAGAGGGATTTGAACCCCCGATCTTCAGCTTAGGAGGCTGCTGCCATATCCAGGCTTGGCCACGCGCCCTTGATGATTGTGGACTTACTCTAAACTGGTTATTGTGTATTAAATATTACCCATGAAACAGGAAAATCCTATACGCGGTCGGATTTGCCTGAGTATAAAATGTTATACTTAGTGTACAATTAAATTATACTTTATGTATAATAAAGCAACCTTGGCAGGTAACCTTGGTGATTTATGTGCGATATGTTTATTATTGTTAAAGATATTAAAGCATGAAAATCATCATTACAGTCATAAAGGAGTAATCAAATGCAGTATCAAGGTAAATCAAGACGAAAATTCACAGGTGGACGGCGCATCGCCTCAAAGGGTAAGAGAAAATTAGAAATAGGCAGGGAAGCCGCCGAACCCCACCTGGATGAAACCAGACGAAAAAATGTGGATACACTGGGTGGCAACAGGAAGGTTCGCCTGCTCAGGTGCAATATGGTAAATGTGACAGATCCATTGAATAATACAACCAGGCAGGTGTCCATCGAGACTGTGGTTGATAATAAAAGCAACAAGCACTACATAAGAAGGAATATCTTATCCAGGGGCGGCATTATCAGGACCGAGATCGGAAATGCCAGGATAACCAGCCGTCCTGGTCAGGATGGTGTAGTGAATGCAATATTGATAAAAGAATAAATCTTTGACCGGCCGGTGTGATATCGGTCGGAACGATTTTTTTTTTATCATTTTTTTTGAGTCTCTTTATCGGGGATACCTATTATATAAAATTTTCAGTAAACCATTTATCTGTAATATATAAAAGATTGGTGGAATCTTTGAGTTTATCGAGGATTTCTATCGAAATCATCTATCGAAACAAAACCCAAAAATATATGTCTATTGGCATCACAGCACTTTTTATTGTACATCAGGGGTGAACACTCTGGCATTTGAGGATATTGGTGAGATATTGAAAAAAGAACCGGACGATGCTGCGAAAGCGATACTGAAAGAAGTGGAATCAATTTACGGTGAGGTACCTTATATACTCCAGTTCATGGAAGATAAACCGGATCTGCTGATACCTAAGGTGCTATATGACAATTCCATAATGAGGGAGTTCAAACGGCTCGACCAGCGGACCATTGAGCTTATCAGTATTGGTATCTCAGCCGCACTTCGCTGTACCCACTGCCTGGACATGCACCTCAGGGTGGCAAAGAGGATGGGCATATCCCGTGATGAGATATTCGATGCAATTCTTATAGCAGGAACCCTATCCAACGCTTCTGTACTTGCCTACGGTACCAGGGCACTGGACACTGAAGTACCGGCAACTGACAGACCATCCCCAAAACGCAATAATGATGAATGTGACGTGTGTGAGATACCAATGATGGAAGACGATTAGGATAGTCATTTTTTAGGCAAAGTACCCAACGCATTTACATGATTGATAAGTTCTGTGAATGCCTCGATCTCCCGCTGTAGTACCTCATCCTGTGTCATGGAGATACTCATTTCCCCGTCCACTGTCAGCTTATCCGGGCCCCTGCGCACAAGCCGGTCCACACCGTCCTTGCATAGAACTTCCTTGATCTCAGGGTCATAGACAAAGGCCCGCCCCGGGAAGAACACTGTTTCCTTAACTTCTGACAGGTCCAGCTTTTGTATATCCTCGATGGTGATCAGGCATCCCACATCTTTTTCCACACCTATAACATTTACCGGCGAGTCCAGCCGCTCAAAGATGGCTCCAATTAGCGGCGCTGATACGCGGCTGGTTAGTATGGTAGCTTCCAGATTGACTTTTGGTAGTTTTGTCAATGCCTCTTCGTGATTCAATATGGCGAATGGTGAGCCGATTTCCGGGTCCCCGAGCGGGGTTCCTGTCACCCTGAATGGATAATCACGGGCCAGCTCTTCCACAATTGACTGGAACTCTTCTACTGAATGAGCTTCAATACCCGGGATTATCGGGGCATTGTCCAGGATAAGTCCCTGGTCATAGGTATTTGCGAACCTCATAAGTATCAGGCCTTTTGCACCCAAGGCTTCCAGGTCGTCACAGGTCTTCCTGAGCACGTCCCCGTCATTGGCTCCGGGTATCAGGACGGCTGCGGCATAAACTTCTGAGCTATGGCAGAATAGTTCGAGATTGGTAAGCGCGGCTTCAGGGGTTTTGTCGTGCATGTATTCCCTGCGCAATTCCGGGTCAGTGGCAAATACGGTGAAGGATACTTCCGTGACGCCGTTGTCAAGATAGTACTCTGCTTCATCACCTCTTGTGAATCCCTTTCCACTGGTATATCCAAGGTGTATGGGTGCCTCAAGCTGTGCCAGTACCTGTGTCAGTGCCTCAAGGTCGGGATAACAGCTTACATCCCCGCCACCGCTTATTGTGATGCGTTCGATTTCTTCCCGGTTGAACCGGAGTGTCTGGTTGACAGCCTGGACAACTGTCTGGAGTGGTTTGAAACCCGGATAGGATTCCTTTACACTTTCAGTGCAGTATTGACATCCTTTCTGGTAGGGAGGGCAATGTTGACATCCGAATGCAGGGACCTCTTTTACACCCTTGAAATAACAGTATTTACAAAAACCCATACAATCGTATCCGGGGCGACCCCCGACATCAGCAAGTAGTTCCATTTGAATCCTCGTATTTTTTTTGGTAATCCTGACCATATAACCATATATTACTTGAAGCCTTCTTTAGCGAAAGTATTCTAATTGATATAGTTTTCTATATACGCTATGTAAGTACATTTTTGGTCAAGTATTTGGTTGAATTTAGCTCCATATATACAATATTTTTAATATATATAATGATTAATCCGTAACCTTACCGTAACCTTTAAATATTCTCGTAGACTACAGGAGTATCACAGTAAACTGTAGTGGTTGGTTGATACGATGTTGGAGTATAATATAACAAACAACAGGATTTTTGGATTTTTTTAAACTCTTTATTATACCTTTTTGAGTTTAAATTTAACAAGCTTCTGTTTGTTTTTCCCCATTGTACCATACAACAACGGTTTTACTGAAAAAGTATAGGAGGAAAAATAAAAGTGGCTGACAAAGTAGACCTATATAGCGACAGAGGAGCTAAACTCAAAGCAGGAGTAGATCTTGGAGCAATTAGTCCCCTCAGGAACAAAGCTATTAAGAAAATTATCCACGACACAAAGCGTACAGCAGCCGTGGATCTGGCTGGAATCGAGAAGGCACTTGCAGCAGGAAGATTTGGCGGTAAAGGCCGACAAGTTCCTAAAAAGGCAATGAATTTCGATGTGGTCAAGAACGCAGATGGGATCGTAGCTAAAGTAGCTGATCTTATCAAAGTAGACGCCGGTGATGACACCAATGTGAAATCACTCAATGGCGGCAAACAGATGCTGGTACAGGTACCATCCGCCCGTATCGAGGCAGGCGCAGAATATGTGTCTTCCCTGACATGTGCATCAATGGGAACCATACAGGCAATGATTGATACCTTCGACCTGAACATGTTCAATGTTCCGGAAGTCAAGGCAGCGATCATGGGCCAGTATCCCCAGACAATGGATCTGGCTGGCGGTAACGTCAAGTCCATCCTTGAGATCCCCCAGAAAGATGAGGGTCTCGGCCATTCACTGAGGAACATCATGGCAAACCACCTGGCAGCTGTGACAAAGAAGAACGCAATGAACACAGCAGCCCTGGCTGGTATATATGAGCAGGCCGGTGTGTTCGAGATGGGTAATGCTCTCGGAATGTTCGAGAGGAACCAGCTTCTCGGTCTGGCATACCAGAACCTGAACGCAAACAACATTGTCTATGGTACAACCAAGGCAAACGGCGCAACAGGAACCATCGGTACAGTTGTGCACTCAATCGTTGAGCGCGGAATTGAAGATGGTGTAATTGCACCTGATAAGAAAATGGGCTCAGGATATACCATGTACAAGGCAAATGATGTATCCCTGTGGAACGCATATTGCGCAGCAGGAACCCTTGCAGCAAACCTGGTCAACTGCGGTGCAGGAAGATCACCACAGCACACCTCTTCAACATTGTTGTATTTCAACGACATAATTGAGAAAGAGACAGGTCTGCCAGGATGCGACTGGGGTAAAGTCCAGGGTACTGCAGTAGGATTCTCCTTCTTCAGTCACTCCATCTATGGAGGCGGCGGTCCTGGTGTGTTTAACGGTAACCACGTAGTTACCAGGCACTCCCGAGGCTTCGCAATTCCCTGCGTAGCAGCATCAGTATCACTTGACGCTGGTGTCCAGATGTTCACACCTGAGATGACATCAGGACTTGTCGGTGAAACATTCGGATCGGTTGACGAATTCAGAGAGCCAATCACGGCAGTCGCAGGAGCGGTGTAAGAACATTAGAGGATTAAATTTATGGTCAGAAACGCTTCAGTAACCAAAAAACCAATTCAGGTTGAAATTTTTCCACAAAAGGTATTGATGCCCAACACAGCTGAACAGCTGCTAAACGGTATTGATAAGGTACCCGGAGTAATTCGTATGTTGATCCAGGGTCCAAGCCTGCCAAGGCAGGTATCTTGCGGACCCGGAACAGGCGCTCCGGTAGACCACCCTGACCGGCGAATAATCAATGTTTCAGGTCAAGCATTTGAACTGAACGTTCGAGTGGGCCGGATCCAGGTCGAAATTGAGGACAGGTCTGTCAAGGAGAATATTCGCAAAGTTGCGGAAGAAAATTTACCTTTCCCGTTTGAATTCAGGGAAGGATTCTTCATTCGCAGGAAAGCTACCCTTGTAGACTATGCCAAATACGGTTTCAAGAGCAAAGAAGACGAGTCCGTCAATCTTGAGGATACACGGCTTCTCGGATTGGTCGATCCCAAGGCAGATCCCAAAGACCGTATTTGTATGCTGGAATCAGAAGATGAGTGATTAATCATGTTCGGAAGAGAAACACAGTGTGTCGATTGCAGGGAAAGCATGGGTCTTGGCAGAGGTGGTGGTCTCGCACAGCGAGGCACATTATCCGAAACCGGCAGGCCTGATGTTATTGCAGTCGCTATGACTCCCGGACGACGTCATATCACAAAACCGGTATGTGAGATCACATACGGGCTCAGGAGAGAAGGTATTCAGGTGAGTGTGCTTGTGCTAAATTCAGGTGCCGGTGTTCCGGAGGATCTTTCGGGACAGAGCGTCATGGGGTACGGACCTAAATTCGGTATGTCCTCAAAGGAATTTGCACAGATAGAAAGGCATAGACTCCTATTACTTCATCTGGGCAATATTGATTCCCATGTAATTAGTAAGACACAATTTGTCCTCAAGCAAGTGGACATCCCAACCGTAATTGCCTGCCAGAATCCAATCGATTTTGAGCAGTTCGCTGAAGCAGGAATTAAAACCAGGCTTGTTAAACCAAGGACTGAGAATATTCAGACCAAAGGAACAGTCATGGAAATCGTAAGCGGAATCACAAGAGGCGAAACCTGTTCAAGGGAGAACCTCAACGAAATTGTGAAATACGTAAAGACCATTAATCCACTAAATAATTAAGGAGATGAAATATTATGGCATATACACCACAATATTACGCTGGCAACACATCCGTTGCTCAGAATAGAAGAAACCACATGTCAAACAACGTTCAGAAAGTCAGGGAAATCTCTGATGAAGATCTGACCGCTTGTCTTGGCCACAGAGCACCAGGTAGCGACTACCCAAGTACACATCCACCTCTTGCAGAGATGGGTGAGCCCGACTGCCCGGTCAGACAGATGGTAACCCCAACACCAGGTACAGCAGCAGGCGACCGAGTAAGGTACGTCCAGTGGGCTGACTCCATGTATAATGCACCAGCAGTGCCATACTGGAGATCATACCACGCTGCAATGAACCACAGAGGTGTGGACCCCGGTACACTTTCCGGCAGACAGGTTGTCGAAGCCCGTGAGAGAGATATGGAAGCAGTTGCCAAAGAACAGATGGAAACTGATATGACATGTCCAGGCCTTGCCGGCCTTAGGGGCGCAACCGTGCACGGTCACTCCTGCAGACTGCAGGAAGATGGTGTCATGTTTGATATGATCGACAGGCGCAGACTTGAGGGTGATGTTATCATCCAGGATAAGGATCAGGTCGGTGTACCTCTTGACAGGAAGGTCAACCTGGGTAAGCCCATGACCACAGCAGAGGCAAATAAGAAAACTACCTTCTACAGAGTTGGTAACGTTGCCTACAGAGACGATCCTGAAGCTATTGAATGGCTGCAGAAAGTCTGGGAACTGAGAACCGTATACGGGTATCAGCCCAAATAATTGAGGTGATATAAAATGGCACACTACAATTTTGATAACGAAGTTAATGCCAAAAAGCACTTCGTAACTGCGATGGAAGTAAAATACGGTAAGGAATGGGGCAGCAACCAGCAGGCTGACGACATCCAGGCAACCACAGCTAAGTACCTGAGACTGGGTACCGAGCAGAACCCCAGGAAGATGGAGATGGCCAAGATCGGTGCAGAGATCACCAAAAAGCGTGGTCTGCAGGCATATGATCCCCTACTTCACCTGGCTGGTATCCCACTGGGTCAGAGACAGTTGACCCCATATACCCTTGGCGGAACAGATATCGTATGCGATGGTGACGATCTTCACTATGTCAACAATGCTGCCATGCAGCAGGAATGGGATGACATCAGAAGGACCTGCGTAGTAGGTCTGGATCTGGCCCATGAGACTCTGGAAAAGAGGCTGGGCAAGGAAGTAACACCTGAGAGTATCAACTACTATCTGGAAGTACTGAACCACGCAATGCCTGGTGCAGCTATCGTCCAGGAACATATGGTTGAGACCCACCCCGCAATGGTGGATGACTGCTATGTGAAGGTCTTCACAGGCGACGATGCCCTGAAAGACGAACTGGATCCCCAGTTCGTGATCGACATCGACAAGATGTTCAGACCAGACCATGCAGCACAGATCAAAGCCTCAATAGGCAAGTCATCATTCCAGGCAGTGCATGTCCCAACAGTGGTCTCAAGGACTGCTGATGGTGGCCAGACATCCAGGTGGATGGCAATGCAGGTCGGTATGTCATTCATTAGTGCATACCACATGTGCGCTGGTGAGGCAGCAGTCGCTGATCTGGCATTCACAGCCAAGCACGCTGGCCTGGTTGAGATGTCAGAGATGCTTCCCGCAAGGCGAGCAAGAGGACCTAACGAGCCCGGTGGTCTTTCCTTCGGTCACATGTGCGATATCGTACAGACCTCAAGGAAGTTCAGGGACGATCCATGTAAGATTGCTCTTGAGACCTGTGCAGCAGCAATGATGCTGTACGACCAGATATGGCTCGGTGGTTACATGAGCGGTGGTGTCGGTTTCACTATGTATGCAACAGCAGCATACACCAACAACACTGTTGATGACAACCTGTATGCAGACACAGAGTACGGCTGGGATACATATGGTACAGGCATAGGCAATTGCAAAGCACCAACAATTGATATCATAAGGGATATCGGTACCTGGGGCGCACTGTACGGCCTTGAACTGTACGAGAACTATCCGACAGCCCTGGAAGATCACTTCGGTGGTTCCCAGAGAGCAACTGTGATCTCAACTGCAACCGGAGCAGCCTGCGCAATCACAACAGGTAACTCCAATGCCGGTCTGTCCGCCTGGTATCTGTCCATGTACCTCCATAAAGAGGCACACGGTAGACTGGGCTTCTTCGGATACGATCTGCAGGATCAGTGCGGTGCAACCAACGTGTTCTCCTATCAGTCCGATGAGGGTCTGTTAGCTGAGATGAGAGGAGCAAACTACCCCAACTACGCCATGAATGTAGGTCACCAGGGCGGTTATACAACCGTTTGTACAGGTGGTTATACAGGCAGGGGAGACGGCTTCGCAATCAACCCACTGGTTAAGACATGCTTCGCTGATGACCTC
>DAOUWY010000365.1 GCA_030666885.1 Methanosarcinales archaeon | reverse complement strand
TCGATTGATAAAATTTTTCGTCTAAAAGGTTTTTGATATTGGGGGACCGTTACAATTTTATTTCACCAACAAATACAACCAGGCAGGGATGAACATTATTTCCTTATCTTCAAAGACCCTGCTTTCAAACAGGTTTTTTGTGACCACTATCCCCTTCTTTGACCCGAACGTCTTCATGAACTTATGCAGTCCCTTAAGGTCGCCAGGGACTATATGATTCTGGTATTTTATTTCCACAGGCACAAGGGATTCATTCTGCAATACCACATCCACCTCATTCTTTTGTTTGTCCCTCCAGAAAAACTCGCCTGCAAAGATTGATTCCACGTACTGGCCCAGTACCTGTTCCACCAGCATATCCCTTTTATAGCCCAGAAGAGCAAAGGCTATGGAAGGATGAACGGCATATATTTTCTTATTCCTGCGCGCACGTTTTGCAGGACTGTTTGAATATACTTCAGCGATCCTGACCAGAAAGGCCGAGCGCAGGTAGAACAAATAGTTGCTGATGGTCTCGTAGTTGGCATTAAAGATGTTGCATAGGTTCTTTATCTCAAATAGATTGGATGAATTGCTGCATGAGTATTTGAAAAGTTCGAACAACAAGTCCCTTCTCCTGATTTCGAATATTGCGGGTATGTCCCTGTAGATGATCTTTTTTACCACAAGTTCTTTTATGTACTTTCTTATGACAGACCCATCGTCCTCATTCACCAGTTCGGGAAAAGCACCTTTGTAGAGGTATTCGAGGAATTCATGTTCGAAGAACTCTTTTTCTGTGATAAGCTTTGTATACAGGTCTTCAATTGCAGCCATGTCGTCAAATGCAATATTTCCGGCATCTGTTTTTTTCCCTTTCAGGTTCAAATATTCCCGGAAGTTCAGGGGCTCCAGTTTGAATGTTATCATCCTGCCTGTCAGGGTTGCCCTGGATTTGCTTAACTCAAGGGACTCGGACCCGGATATTATAAATTTTATATTTTTCAGGTCGTAATATCTTTTTAGTACACCTTCCCAGTCATCCACATAGTGTATCTCATCAAGGAAGATGTACCCGGATTTGAAGTTATTTATGAAAAAATCTATGACAAAGAGCAGCACTTCTTTTTTCTGGGTCTCTTCTTCATCAAAGGAAAAGAATACGGCATCACTGCCAAGTGTTTCCATAATCTGCCGCATCAGGGTTGTTTTCCCTGTTCTCCTGAGTCCCACAATGGCAATGGCCTGCTTTTTCTCAAGCCATCTGTATATTTCAGAATAAAGCTCACGCTTGAATTCAGGTATTTCGATGCTCAGCCCCTTGATATGGGGGTTGTATTCATAGATGAGCCTGGTAATATATTCTTTGTCCATGTTGTAGTATAATTAATTTCCGACTTTATAAATGTTATGGTATGATTAATTTCGAGAATGAATTGTATTTGTGATATTTCGGGTTTTGCTGCTGGCACTACCTGTCGTACTTTGCAGCCTGGGAGCTGTGGAGTTCGCCATCGTGGGCGTGTTAGTGCTGGTCGGGGTGGATGCGGGTGTGGCGGCGGGTATTGCCATACTGGACCGGGCTATAAGTTACTGGGGATTGATGGCGGTGGGGGCTGTGGCGTATATGGTAAGCGGGAAGAAGTAGTCGCGAATCGCTGGACCTGGCAAAGAAGAACCAGCCACAGCCCCGAAAGATTCGGAGGGGGGCCATCCACTCTGGCAGGTACTCACGTAGGTTGGAGCCGCTTCATAGATACTGTGTCAACTATCCTGAATCTATTCCTACCATCATTTAAAAATTATATGGATACTGTTCAGTGATTATTATATA
>DAOUWY010000309.1 GCA_030666885.1 Methanosarcinales archaeon | reverse complement strand
GGTGGTCTTCCCGGTGCCGTTCACGCCGACAAATGCAATATTGACAGGTTTATTTGATCTTTCAATAAAGTCGTCAAAATCCAGGGTTTCCACATTCAATATATTAATTAGTGCTTTTCTGAGAGCCTGTTCAACAATATCTTTCTTGTTCCCACCGATCTTATAGTTACTTCCGACCAGTTCCGACTTCACATACCCCACTATTTCTTCAGATACATCAAGAGCAACATCACTTTCGAGAAGTGCCATTTCCAGGTCCCATAAGGGTTCTTCAAGCGATTTTTCACTGATTATAAACTCACGATTAAGCAGCAGTGCTTTGGCCTTCTGTCCGATACCCACTGCTACTGATGGTGTCTCTTCTTTTTCTTCAATTACACTCCCTGACTCTGCCAGCTGAATATCTTCAGATGCCTCTTCAGCTTGTTTATCCAGTACGTCACCAAAAGAGTTCTTGAAACTGCTGAGTTTTTTTTTTAGACTATTGAACATCTACAAACCCTGCATTGGACCTTGATTTGTCTGTTGTGCATTTTGATCTGCCTGCTGTGCTTTTACTGCCGTTGTCACAACCGACTCGATCTCCTTCATCTTTGTTACGACCTGGTTCAGGTTGTTCTGGGTGGTTTGATGGAACTTGGTAAGCTCTTCTTTCTGGATCTCCAGGCTTTTTTTGGCATTATCCAGATCCTTTTCCGTACTGATACCTGCACCAATTTCCATGATCACAGTATCTGGTTTTGACAGCTTTGCCATGATATTGGTACCCATACCGATCGGGATCAGGATCTCATGTCCGTCTTTTACTCCTTCAAACCCGGCAATGGTATTGATGGCTTTTTCGGATTCGGCCATAGAATTACTTACCATATTCAATTGTTGTGATAGTGCATCGGCCTGGTATTGTAATTGCTGGAATTGTGTTGATAATTTCTGGATATCTTCGTTAGATAATTCTTGATTAGAAGACAAGCTTATTCACTCCTTTGTCGTAGATTCCAGTTTTATTAAATTGCGTTTCAGGCCGTGTTCACTGCCAATAAGGGAATACACCTTGTCTTCTGCGTTTTTCTCATTCTGGCTGGCTACTTTCTTGGTAAATTTCTCCCATCTGATACCTGCTTTGAATCTACCTGAAATTATATAATTTTCCATCTCTTCGAACTCCTTGATCATGCTCAGTGATTGTGTCTATATTAATCCTGTAATATGATGTACCCTAATTCCATTTGCAAGTTAAATAGTTTATTCAAATCTTGCACCACCACCACAAGCTTTAAGTTTATTATGAATATATATTCATTAATGCCAAGACCCAGACGCCACCGGTATATACGGTCGTCATTCGACTACAATTACTTCAGGCCATGTACAACCTGTCTGCAGGACATAGGTGAAGTGGTCTTGAAGATGGAAGAGATGGAAAGCATACGGCTGAAGGATTATCTCGGAATGGATCAACGTGAGGCAGCAGATTATATGAAAGTCTCACAGCCAACATTCCACAGGATACTGACCGAGGCAAGAAAAAAGATCGGGTGCGCCCTGGTATGTGGCAAAGCGATAAGAATACACGGAGGGATGTACGAGATGGCAACAATTCCACTACGTAAGTTCCAGTGCTATGACTGCCGGCATGTATGGGAAGTAGTGCATGGCACAGGAAGACCCTTGAACTGCCCTGAGTGCAAAAGCGTGAATATACACAGGGCTAAGGATGATCGTGGCTATGCCAGAGCCGGACATGGCAGACATGGTATACGGTAACATGGTTAAATTAACAATATTGAACAATTTGTAACAGGAGATCGATAAACATGAAGATATGCGTAACTTCAAGCGGACCAAACATGGATGCGTACGTTGATCCAAGATTTGGAAGATGCCAGTACTTCGTTTTCGTGGACCCGGAAACGATGGAGTATGAAGCAATGCCTAACACAGGCATAGAAGCTTCTGGTGGTGCTGGAATACAGGCAGCACAGACCATTGCAGATAAAGGCGTCGACGTTGTTATCACCGGACAGGTGGGACCAAATGCGATCCAGACGCTCGGTGCAACCAATATTTCGATAGTAACCGGTGCAAGCGGCACTGTCAGCGATGCGATTGAGCAGTACAAGAGTGGAAGACTGCAGGCAGCTCCACCAGCCACGGGTGCCCCTGCCCCTGGTATGCCTGCTACCGGTATGCCTGGTGCGGGCATGGGAAGAGGTATGGGGCGTGGCGGTGGCCGTGGTGGCGGCCGCGGCATGGGTGGAGGCATTGGGAGAGGTATGGGGAGAGGTATGGGTATGGGCTTAGGAACTCCGGTAGCACCTGCTCCTACAGTACCAATCATGCCTGCGCAGACGATAGATGAGGAGATACAAGCTTTGGAAAGCCGGATGATAGATGTCAAGGCAAAACTGGAAGAACTGAAGAAATGAAGTACAAAATCAATGAATCGCTGTGTACAGGATGTGGATTATGTGTCAATGTATGCCCGGTAAGTGTGATAACTCTATCAGATACGGCACACATCGACATCAACACCTGCACTGGCTGTGGAGCCTGTGCCAACGTATGTAAGAAAGGAGCAATCATCGAAGTGCCGGATGAAATGGTGCAG
>DAOUWY010000315.1 GCA_030666885.1 Methanosarcinales archaeon | reverse complement strand
GTTGCGACGGCACACCCAACCACAACCAAGCTGCGGGATATAGTGATTTAGATCAACAGGCAACAGCAATTCCTTGTGTGCTAGATGGAAGATTCATGGTATTTAATGTAAGTGCATTCAAATTTGTATCAATCAATTTGTTTCTTCTATAATATTCCATCTTCATTCGTACATCTATGTTTTCTTTGCTAATTATTATTGTCGCATCAAAATTTTTAATGTTGAGGAGATCAGCTTTTGAAACGTTGAATTTTTCAGATGCATCTAGAATTTCAATGCCTGTTAAATAATTTTCTTCATTAAAATCAAGAATAACACCTTCTAATTCAACGGAAGACTTGTACTTTTTGTCATCCCCATAAAAGAAAATACTATCATTTTGGAGATCGTAATCGTATTTGCTTAATTTTGACTTTCTTACCATCCTTAACGTCTCCTCTTCTTAGAGTCCTCTTAATAGCATGTCACCAAATTAATAGTTAATTGTTTTGGATTTTTAATATTTAAAACAATTATTAAATCATAATTTTTGTCTAACTCATAACATAATTTGAATTTTGTGTCATCTTGCTTTGAGATGCAAACTGGCTTTTCACTGATAATTGTTTCATCTATACTGTTTAATTTTAACCGTATATTGTCTTTACGTTGATTAACTCTTTTCTCAAAGTGGATGGTTTCATGTAGATTAGTTTTATCAATTTGTGATAGACAAACTAAAACATCATCTATATCCAAAATATAGCCACCTTGTTATTAACTGACTGTGTTTAATCTGTTTATAGTATTTAAAATTGTTTAAATTATTTTGCATAATACACCCTTAATATGCCCCGGATTTTCCAAAGCGACGTCCGGGATCATGACTAGCGTGCCTTGAAGCATAAAATTGAAAAACAGTGTTTGCACAGTTGTGTATAAACCATACAATACTATAAATATAAATAAAACATTTAATATACATTGTGATAAAATGAGCGTAATACTTGACAAAAATGCTTGTGATAAAAGTCCGAACTGTATGATGGTCTCGTTATGTCCGACTGGAGCAATTTCAGTAATGGAAAGTGAGTATCCCGTCTTCAATGCAAAAACATGTGAGGATTGCGGGCAGTGCATCAGTGCATGTCCTCATCAGGCATTATCCCTGGCTTAGTCCGGGAGCAGTCCAGGAGCAATTTGAAATGGACGAAGAACTCGAAGAGATAAGGAAGAAAAAACTAAAGGAGTTGCAAGATAGAATGAATAAATCACCTTTACCCGATGTACCCATAGTACTTACCGATGCTGATATGGAACAAGCCTTGATCGACTATCCAAAATTGGTTGTTGATTGCTGGGCAATATGGTGCGGCCCTTGCAAGATGGTTGCACCGACAATTGAAGCAATGGCCAAAGAAAAAGCTGGCGAGATTGTCTTTGGAAAACTGGACATTGACAATAACATGCAGACTGGAATAAAATACCAGATTAGTGCAGTACCTACAATGCTTGTATTCAGGAATGGCCAACACGTCGGCAGTATACTGGGAGCACTCCCAAAGCAGCAATTAGAAGTAAAAATAAATGAACTGCTTAACTGAACTGCTTAAGTGATCTGATTATTTTTTTTTCCATTTTTTCCCAAATATTCTATAACTGATTATTTCCCGAATTTTATCTCGTCATTTTCCATTAGCAGTCTCAGGTCTTCCAGGCTTAACCTGCCTGATTTATTGAATTTTTCTTTAGCTGCCACATGTTTTTCTTCCTGCTTTCTCTCGTCCCTGGAAAGCTGGATCTCTTTCATCCTATCCAGGTATATATCAAGTTCGGCCCTGGCTTCAGATACTGATTTCTTTGCAGCATCGATCTTTTCCTTCATCGGCTTGGTAACTTCATATATCTCGACAAGGCGTTTGTGATATTCATCTGCCCTGCTCCTGATCTCATCGACCTCATCATAGATATTACGCATTGCCTCATGGTTTTCCTGTGATTCGGCAGCCATGTCCTGAATTAACGCATTAACAGCATCAAGGTCCTGGTGGAACTCATCTACCTTGCCAAACATCTCACCGATCTCACCATGTATCTCATTTGCTTTACGTATGGCCCGTAGGCGTTCAGCCAGTTCATGAAGCCTATTGAACAGTGACTGTTCATATTCCAGTGATATATCAGCAGATGAAAATTTTTCAAGTTCAGACCGGTAGGCACTGCTAAGAGATTCAAGCCGACCCCTGGCAACATTGTTCAGATTGTCCCTTTGTGTCTTCAATTCCCCCATCTTATCGTTATAACCACTCCTGCGGTCCCTGACCTCTTCCCTTTGTTTTTTAAGTTCAGCTATCTTCTTATTGACCTCATCACGCCGCTGCCTGTAC